>JBBSKE010000240.1:0-6180 GCA_038256595.1 Tepidiformales bacterium
AGCAGGATGCGGAGCACCCACTGGACGGTCGAGGCGAGCGTGTCGGCGCGCTGCTGGAGCCCGGCACGGTCTTCGTTTCGACGCAGCGGAGCGTTCTTGATGACGGCGCGAAAGAGCCTGCGAGCCATCGTGCGAAGGAAAATCTCGGCCAGCGAGAACATCGCGATGATGACGAGGATGTTCCAGCCGTGGTTGCCGAGGCCGTCTCGCCAGGCATCGAGGCTGGTGACATCGAACAGGAAGAGCGGCGTCACAGCGGCTGCATGTCCTTGATGTAGCTCTGGAGCAGCTTCTTCAGGCCGGCAACTTCGAAGGCGATGGTGTATTCGACGTCATCCTTGCGTTCGGCGACCGCGACGACGACGCCCTTGCCGAACATCCCGTGGCGGACTGACTGGCCGGAGGTGAACACCGCCGTCGCCGGCCGGAACTCGCCCGGAACTGTGATTGAGGGGGCGACCATCGCCTCATCGAAGGTGCGCGATCTGCCGCCGAAGGGCTGCGTCAGCCCCGCCGGGATGTCTTTGAGGAAGCGCGAGGCCGGGTTCGAACTCGCGTTACCGAAGGAGAACCTCCGGAACGCGCGCGAGAGGTAGAGCCGGTCCTTCGCCCGCGTGATACCGACATAGGCGAGTCGGCGCTCTTCCTCGGCCTGCTTCGGGTCGTCGAAGGAACGCATGTGCGGGAGGA
Organism: Tepidiformales bacterium; assembly: GCA_038256595.1. GTDB lineage: Bacteria > Chloroflexota > Dehalococcoidia > Tepidiformales > Tepidiformaceae > JBBSKE01. Next base: position 691 of record JBBSKE010000240.1, read on the forward strand.
TGCCTTCCTCCATGCCGACCATGAAGACGACCGGGAACTCGAGCCCCTTCGCCGAGTGCAGCGAGATCAGCGTCACCGCTTCCTGCTTCTCGTCGTGCTCATCGGCGTCGGATTGGAGCGAGATGTCGTAAAGGAAGAGGGCGAGGTCGCCTTCTTCTCCGGCGGTGTCCTTGTACTCGAGAATGACGCGGCGCAGCTCCGAGACGTTCTCGAAGCGTTCCTCGCCGTCGTCGGCATCGCGCAGCCAGCGGCCGTAGCCGGAGACCGTCAAGACTTCGTCGAAGAGCGTGTCGAGCGAGGCGCTGGCTTCGCTGCGCAGGGTCGCGAGCTGCGTGCCGAACTCGCGGATGGCGTTGAAGGAGCGGGCGACGATGCCCTCGGCCGGGGCGCCGTTCGCAATCGCGCCGATGAACTCGCCGAGGCCCTGCGAACGCTTCGCTGCCAGTTCCCGCAGCCGTTCGACCGAACGGTCGCCGATGCCGCGAGGCGGGACGTTGATGATGCGCATGATCGCGGCTTCGTCGTTTGGGTTATGGATAGCGCGGAGGTAGGCGATGAGGTCCTTGACCTCGCGCCGCTGGTAGAAACGCACGCCGCCGACGACGCGGTAGAAAATCCGGTGCCGAACCATCGCGTCTTCCACGGTGCGCGATTGCGAGTTCGTGCGGTACATCACCGCGATCTCCTTCGGCGAACGGCCCTCGCGAATCAGCCGCCGCGTCTCGACCGCGACGTATTCGCCCTCTTCCTCGTCGTTGTAGGCCTCGTAGATGGAGATCAGTTCGCCACCGTCGCGGTCCGTCCAGAGGGTGCGCGCTTTGCGGCCAGGATTCTTGCCGATGACCGCGTCCGCGGCGGCGAGGATCGGTTTCGTCGAGCGATAGTTCTGTTCGAGAAGGATGACCTCGGCGTCGGGGAAGTCGCGCTCGAAGTGCTGGACGTTGCGCACGTCGGCCGCGCGCCAGGAGTAGATGCCCTGGTCCGGGTCGCCGACCACGCAGATGTTGCGGTGGGCCGAGGCGAGGAGCTGGGCGAGCGCGTACTGCACCGGGTTCGTGTCCTGGAATTCGTCGACGAGGACGTGGAGGAAGCGGCCGGAATACTTTTCGAGCGTCTGGGGCGATTCGCGCAGGAGGCGCACCATCTCGCCGAGCAGGTCGTCGAAGTCCATCGCCGAAGCGCGCGCGAGGGCAGTTTCGTACGCCTCGTAGGCGCGCCCGACAATCTCTTCGTAGTAGGTCGCGACCTTCGCCTTGTAGGCGCTCGCGTTGACCATCTCGCTCTTCGCACTGGAGATGCTCGAAAGCACCGCGCGGGGATTGTACTTGCGGCTATCGAGCCGGAGGTCCTCGATGATGCGCTTCATCTGGCTGAGCTGGTCGCCGTCGTCGTAGATGACGTAGTTCGGGTCGAGGCCGATCTCCTTGCCATCGGTCCGCAGCCAGCGCGCGCAGAGGGCGTGGAAGGTGCCGAGCGAAACCTTGAAGGCATCGTCGCCGAGGAGCATGTTCGAACGCTCACGCATTTCGCGCGCGGCCTTGTTCGTGAACGTAACGGCGACGATTCGCCAGGGTGGGACGCTGCGTTCGAGCACCTGGTAGGCGATGCGATGGGTGATCACGCGGGTCTTGCCGCTGCCCGGCCCGGCGAGCAGCAGCATGGGGCCATCGCCATGTGTGACGGCGCGGCGTTGCGGCTCATTGAGCCCTTCGAGGATCGATTCTGCGGGTGTTCTCTCGGTCATCCGCTCGCCAGATTAACATATGCTAACCCTGGTAAGCGATTTCGCATCGCTCAAAAAACGCTATCCGCCTATAATGCGAAAGGCGAAATCTTGCGGATCCCCGCACTGGATCATCGATGCCCGATATCTCCTGGCCTGGCGGTTCCTGGGAAGCGACCCTGCGAATCTCCCTCACCATTCTCGCGCTCTATCTCGCAGTCATCTGGGTCGCGCTCATCTTCTGGGCGTACCGTGACATCCGTCAGCGTTCCCGCGACCCGATCGTCCAGATGGCGGCGGTGCTTCTCGTCCTCGTCTTCTTCCTCCCCGGCCACTGGGTCTACCTCATCCTCCGGCCCCGGCAGACCCTCGTCGAAGCCTACGAACGCTCGCTCGAAGAAGAGGCGCTCCTCCAGGAGCTGGAAGACCAGAAAGCCTGCCCGACCTGCAAGCGGCGCATCCAGGACGAGTACCTCGTCTGCCCGTCGTGCGGCGTGCAACTCAAAGAGCCCTGCCGGAGCTGCGGCAAGCCGCTCAGCTACGCCTGGAGCATGTGCCCGTACTGTGCGCTACCCAAGGCGGCCCGCGAACGTGCCGGGCGGCCCCGCCAGGCGCCTGCAGCCGGCGCTCGCCAGCCGATTCCCGAGCGCGGCAGCGGTGGCAACGATACCGGCGTGGTCACTCGCGGCGGCGGCGCAGGAACCGTGACGCGCGAGCCATCCGCCCGGCAGGCCCGCTCCCCGCTTGCAACAGACACGAACGCATCGTCGCTCGACGACGCGCCCCTGATCGACGCCACCCGGGACTAAAGCGGCTCGAACGACACTGGAGCGACGGGACCCGGTCGATGACTCGCGGTCAGGTCCAGAGGTTGATTTGCGGCAAACCGGCGCGCCCGAGGATCTCGTTGATCTCGGCGCAGTGGTAAATGTCGTGGGCGAACGCGCCCGCAATGACTTCGCCACGGACGACAACCACTTCCTCGTCGTCGAAGGTTCGGCGAATCTGCTCGCTGAGCATCTCCGGCGTCCAGGTATCGAGGCAGCGCTCGACGATCGCGAAGGTTGAATCGAGGGCCGCGACCAGCGCCTCCGCATTGAGTACATGCTCCAGGTCTTCGTCCCCGGGGCAGTGATAGAGGGCGTTGGGAAACGGCGTATCCTCCGCGCCCGGCTCGCCGAGCAACCCGCAGAGACCCGAGACTCGCTGGCACGCGAGATGCCCGATCGTCGCCCAGAGTGGCCAGCGCTCCTCCAAAGGCCGGAGGTTGAGCTGCTCAGCGGATAGCCCGGCGACGGCACCGCAGAGGGCACGGTTGTAGGCGGGCCACTTGCTGTAGGCAGGACGGATCGAAGTCATGCGAGCACGGTACCGGATCGGCAATGGGCTCTGCCAGTGACCTGATTCTGGTCGAACTGAGTCGGCAGCAAACGACAAACGGCCAGCGAAATTGCTGGCCGTTTCTCTGTCTGGTTTGAAACCGGCTCAGGCGTCCAGGGCGGCGAAGAGGCCGGTCGGCTCCAGCAGTTCGGCCATCCGGTCGAGCTTGCGTTCGCCCTGGAAGCGGGTCTTGTCGAAGATGCTTTCGAGCGCGATGACGGTGTTTTCGGTGTCTGTGCGCGAAAGCAGCACCGGCACGCCACGAGCACCAGCGGCATCGAAGAGGTAGTCGGACGGGCGGCGGCCACCGGTGAGAATCAGGCACTGGGGTTCGGCCGCCATCGCCGCGAGGTGCATGTCCGTCTTGTCGAAGCGCACGACCACGGCCATCGAGGAGAAGCGGTGGAAGTAGGTGTGCCCGGCGTCGGAGCTGATGGGCGCAATCACGAGGTAGTCGCAGGTTGGGTCGCCGCGGTCCCCTTCGACGATGATCTCGGCGTTCGTGAGCGCCTGCACTTCGGAGACGCTGAAGCCGTTGAGGGTCCGGTCGACCGGGAGCGTAATCGTGCCCTCGGGACCAGCGGCGGCAGCATTCGTGAGAACCGTCGCAGCGGGCGCGAGGTCCTTCACGGCTGCCGACTTGCCACGCGAGACCAGCACGACCTTTGCCCCGGCAGCGGCGAGGGCCTTCGCCTCAGCGACGCCGCACTCGACGACCGTCACGGCGCCCGGCTGGTCGTCGGGGATGCTCGCAGAGGGCGAAGCCGGCGAACCTGGCGCGAAAAAGAGCGAGCCGAAGTATCGGGCATCGGCGGCAGCGGTGTCGTCGCCGGCGCCGGAGCGAAGGAGACGGGTGGGCTGGCCGGCGTAGGCGTAATGGCGGGCAATTGCCGCGGCGACGCCCGTTTTCCCGGCGCCGGCCTCGGCCGAAGTCACAGCGATGAGCAAGAGGGCCTCCGGGACCGGGCAAGTGCGCGGTCGTCCTCGGATTCTCGCGAAAAAGGGCAATAGGAGCCAGAGGGAGGCCGCGGGAGGACGTAAGCTACGTTCGCCCCGCCCTCTGTTGGCTCCCGCAGGCCGTCTACTTGCTCGGGTTGATGAGGTACTTCTCGCCCGTCGCCTGCTTGCCGTAGACCGCGATGTTCTCCAGCTGCAGGGCTTCGACCAGCGAGACTTCCTTCGTGTAGGTGCTCGCGAAGGTCGTCTTCACCTCGCGGGCGACGCGCTCGCGCAGCTCCTGGGCAGCCTTCGCGCCGATCTTGCCGAGGTAGGGGGTCAGCAGCCAGCCGCCGATACCCCAGGCCATGCCGAAGGCGCGGTTGAACTCGGTCGGGCTCCGGTCTAGGCCGCCGTAGATGTAGACCTGCTTGTGGACGGTCGAGCCGTAGCGGCTGAACTCCTTCATCTTGCGAACGGCGGCCACTTCCATCGCCGCGAGGATCTGGCCGGCCAGTTTACCGCCGCCAGTCGCATCGAAGGCGAGGGTCGCGCCGGTCGCTTCGAGCGCGTTCGTCAGGTCGTCGATGAAGGTCGGCTGGGACGAATCGACGACGTATTCGGCGCCGATCGCCTTCAGGGTCGCCGCCTGCTCGGGCTTGCGGACGACGTTGACGAGCGGGATGTTCTCGCTGAGGCAGAGCTTCACGAGCATCTGGCCGAGGTTCGAGGCGGCGGCCGTGTGGACCAGCGCGGTGTGGTTCTCCATCCGCATAGTGCCAATCATGCCGAGAGTGGTCAGCGGGTTGACGAAGCAGGAGGCGCCTTCCATGGCGGTCGTGCCCTCGGGAAGAAGCAGCGCCTGCGAGGCCTTGAGCAGCCGGTACTGGGCGTACATCGAGCCGCCGAGCATGGCGACCGTCTTGCCGAGCAGGGCCTGCGCCTCGGGCGAATCACCGGCCGCGACGACCGTGCCGGCGCCTTCGTTCCCGACCGGGAGCGACTGGCCGAGGCGACCTGCTGCCGCCTTCAAGACGGGCGGCGTGAGCTGGAGCGTGACCACGCTGTCCTCGCCCGAACCAGCGACCGAGGCGGTAGCAACATCGGCGCCGCCGAATAGAAGGCCCATGTCGGACGGGTTGAGCGGCGATGCTTCGACGCGGACGAGGATTTCGTCTGCCGCGGGCGTGGGCGTCGGGACGGACACCAGTGAGATTTCGGTGACGCCTTCAGGCTTCACGATGGAGCGGAGCTGCAGGCTGTTGGCTGGGATAGTCAAGATAGTTCCTCCGGGGTTATGTCGCTTCCCGCGCGCTCGAAGCCAGGGTCTCCTGACAAGCGACGCGAGATGGATCAGTGCCACTGAGGATACTCGCAGCGCGCCTTAGGTACCCGGGCGGGGTATGCCTGAAATCTGACCGGTGTGACACGGCGCGCGTCGTCTTTTGGCG
>JBBSKE010000241.1:0-6174 GCA_038256595.1 Tepidiformales bacterium
CCGCTTTTCGGGCACGAACGCCGCCGCCGGCGACCCTACGCCCACGCCCGAGCCGACCGCCGCCAAAGAGACGACCCGCGCGGCATCGGTCGTCGTTGTTCCCACGTCGCCGCCCACGAACGCCGGGACCGTCGCCCCGACGCGCGCGGCGACCACTCCACCGACAACGGCGCCCACCCGCACGCCAACGAAGGCCCCTACCGCTACTCCGACGATGGTCCACTACGATATCACCGGCCCCTGGAAACTCGAGGATACGGTTACCTTTGGCCGGGACGAAGGCAATACGTACACCTTGTTCGTCGAATTCTTCGACCGCGACGACGGCCACACGATCACCGGGAGTGGTGCTGGCCTGAAGTTCACCGGCTATCGCCAGGGCGACTACGTGAAGCTCGATTTCACGCGCGACAACCGCGAGCCGGGCGGTGCTTTCGAGTTCTGGATCCAGCCCGATGGCACTCTTGTCGGCACGTACAACGATGACCGCACCAAAAACGGTGGCATCTCCGTCGGCACCCGCCGGTAGCGTCACTCGCCTCGGAACGAAATTGAACGCCATAGTTACGAAAAAGGCCGTCCCACGCTGTGCGGGACGGCCTTTTTCGCCTCTTGCTCGGGGTTGAAACTAATTGGGACTTGGCCGCTTGCGAACGGCCTTCAGGCTAGCGCTCACCAAGATTAATACGCGTAACAGGTCCGTAGGGATGCATGAGACGATTTGACTAGCGGTGCGCGGACATATCCGGCTCGTCTGCGGTGATTCCGCGCGCGCGCAACTCCGCGATCTGTTCGCTCGAAAGGCCAAGGATCTCCGAGAAGATTTCGTCGTTGTGCTCGCCGAACATCGGCGCGTTCCGCTCGATCCGGGCAGGGCGGGCGGCGAACCGGTAGATCGGCCGCTCCATGTCCCACTCGCCCGCCTGTGCATGGGTGACTCGCTCGAAGAAGCCGCGCTCGCGCAGGTGCTCGTCGTGGAAAACATCGCGCGGCGTGAGCACCGGCGCGCATGGCACCCCAGCGGTCTCCAGCCGGGCAGCGAGGACATCCTCGGGCTGGTTCTCGGTCCAACCGGCGATAATCTCGTCGAGTTCGGCCTGGTTCTTGTGGCGAGTGGCGGCCTCAGCGAAGCGAGGGTCTTCGGCGAGTTCGGGCTTGCCCATCTCGTAGGCGAGCGAGGCGAATTCGAAGTCGTCGCGGCAGGCGATGGTGAACCAGCGGTTTTCGCCGGCCGCCGGATAGCACCCATGGGGCGAGTAGAACGGGTGGCGATTGCCGATGCGTTGCGACGTCTCGCCGGTGATGCTGTAGCCGACCACAGCCTCGCCGATCATCGCCGTGAGGTTCTCGCGCTGGGCGATCTCGACGTACTGGCCCTTCCCCGTCTTCGAACGCGAAAGCAGCGCCATCATCACCGCGCCAGCGCCCGCGACGCCGGCAACCGGGTCGCCATAGCTGATGCCAGACTTCTGCGGCGGCCCATCGAGGTACCCGCTAAGTGAGGCGAGGCCCGCGAGCTGCTCGACGTTCGTCCCATAAGCGACATAATCGCGCTCGGGGCCGTTCTTCCCGTGCCCGGGCATCGAGACGAGGATGATGTCCTCTTTCACCGACCGCAGAACGTCGTAGTTGATGTTCAGCTTATCCATCACTTCGGCGCGGTAGTTCTCGATCACGACGTCGGCTTTTGCGACGAGTTCGAGGAAGAGGTTGCGGCCGGTTTCGCTGGCGAGGTCGAGAATGACGCTCTTCTTGCTGCGGTTATTGTGGTTGAAGTAGGCCGACTTGTTCCAGGAGTGCGCAGTTTCCGGGGGCAACATCGAGAGGGCACGAAGGAGGTCCGGGCTGCGCGGCGCTTCGATCTTGATCACCTCTGCGCCCATGTCGCCGAGGATGCGCGTCGCGTAGGGCCCAGCCCAGACGGCCGTGAGATCGACGATTCGAATGCCCGCGAGTGGAAGTGCAGCCATCAAATAACCCCGTGTCCGCGAAGGATCACCATATCCGCTTCACTCCGCCCGAGCATGCCCTGCAGGATCTCGGTCGTGTGCTCGCCTAGCAGCGGTGCCCGGCCTTCCTGCCACGGCGTGTCCGTCATCTGGATTGGCGCGCCCGGGTAGGTGAGCGTCCCCGCGAGCGGGTGCGCAATCTCGTGGAGGTAGCCGCGCTCCTGCAGGTGCTCGGACTCGAAGAGGTCAGGCATATCGTGGACGTAAGCGACCGGTGCATGTTCGCGGCCCGCGCGCTCGTAGGTCGGCTTCTTCTCCTGTTCGAGCGCCCACACGTAGAGCATCGCGCGCAGTTCGTCTTCGTTCTGGAGGCGGGCGGCCGAGGTTTTGAAGCGGTCGTCGTCCAACATCCAGGCCATATCCATCAGGCGGGCGAGGGCCGGGAAGTTGCGCGGCATCGCGTGCACGCCGAGGAAGCCATCGGCGCAGGGGTAGAGGCCGATCGCCGATGATGGGATGTTGCCGCGCCGCACGCCACCAGTGTCCACCTGGAGGAACGCGTATGCCGGGAGCGAAAGCTCGAGCGTCGAGGCCATCGATTCCTGCGCGCTAACGTCGATTTCGTCGCCGATGCCGCTCGTGGCCGCCGCGAAGAGGCCCGCGAGCGTCGCCGTAAATCCGTTGATGCCGAGCTGGTACTCCGCCTGGTAACCGCCAGCCTTCAAGGGCTCCTGGTCGGCCTCGCCCATGAGGGCCATCTGGCCGCTGGTCGCGAGCTGCGTCAGGTTGGTCGCGGGCAGGTGCGCGTTCGGACCGTCCTGGCCGTAGGCGCTGAGGAGCGTGGTCACCAGCCTTGGGAAGCGCGCCATGCGAACTTCGCCGGTCAGGCCAGTGGCGTCGAGCGAACCGACCGGGCGGTCATCAACGATGCAATCCACCTGCCCGGCAAGTTCGGCGAGGATAGCCTGGCCGGAGATCGTCGTGACATCGAGCGTGAGGCTGCGCTTGTTCGCGTTGAGGTAGAGGTGCAACGCGCCAGTCTCAGAGGGCGCGTCTTGCGAGGCGAAGGGGCCATGCGCGCGAACCGGGTCGCCGCTGCCGGGCCGCTCGACCTTGATGACGTCGGCGCCATAGGCCGCGAGCAGCTTCGTGCAGTAGGCGCCGGCGACGCTGGTGGAGAGATCGAGAACGCTGAATCCATCGAGCGCGCCGGGCCGCGAGGTGTCGCGAAGGGGAGAAGCGGTAGGTGACGTCATTGCCATGGCCGCAAGTTTCTATCACATTAATATTTAGGTAGCAACTTTTGCGACACTTAAGGCCGCACTGGCGAACATAGGGAAACCGCCTCGGCGTCCGCGGGGAATCGTCACAACTCCGCCGGAACGAGAATCGCGCACTTCGTCATCCACAATTCATCTCCGAAGGTACTTCGGTTTCGCCAGGTTGATTACGATTTAGTCCAGTTAATCAAGCCGGGAATCGGCGTCACTTTCTGCAGGAGCCACCAATGAAGGTCGCCGAACCGCCCTCCGATCCTGAGGCGCCCGCAGCCCGGGGCAATCCTGCAACGCGCGCGCTCATCATGGAAGCCGGCGTCCGCGTCCTCGACCGCACGAACTTCTTCGATGTCGGGGTCGATGAGATTGTGCAAGAGGCTGGGCTGGCGCGAGGCACGTTCTATATCTACTTTCGTGATAAGTACGACCTGCTCGCCGCGCTCATCCGCCGCCTCAACGAGGAGCTCTTCGAACAGTCGCACGTCCGTCTCGAAGGCCCCACAACGCCCTATGACCGCATCCGGCTGTCGCTGCGCCGGGTCATCAGTGCGTGGGAGCAGCACGCGAGCATCTTCCGCGCGATGACGCAGGTGTCACTGAGCAAGCCCGAATTCCTCGAACTCGATCAACAGCTACGCATGCCGTTCATCCGCCAGATTCGGCGCGATATCGAGCGCACTATTGCCGAAGGTCACGCGCCGCCGATCGATGCTGCTGTTACTGCGAAAGCGCTCGCGGCAATGATGGACAAGTTCTGCCTGACCTGGTTCGCGATGGACGAGCCGCCCTATCCCACGGCCAGCCAGGACATCGAAAGTGTCACCGATAACCTCGCACAACTCTGGTTCCGCGTGATCTACGGTGCTGATCCACCGCCACGTGTCCCGGCAGCGGCTGCGGAGCCCGCATAATTCTGTGGTTGACCGCAGAGTTCGACATCGCCAGTCTTGGTGCGCCACGACCGGGCGCGTGATTCGCGCAGGCACGCCAGGTTGAACCGCGTCACGCCGCTCACACGACCGTCCCCGGGGCAAAAGTGAGGTTGAATTGTCGAACAAAAAAGTCCTCGTCGCGGGCGCATCTGGGCTCGTCGGGCACGCTGCCATCGCGCATTTCGCCTCCCTGCCGGGCTGGGAGGTCGTCGGCGTCTCCCGGCGCATCCCGGACGACCTCCGGGGCGCCGAATTGCTCTCAGTCGACCTCACGGATGTCGCAACGTGCAAAGAAGTCTTCAGCCAGATGGGAGATGTGACGCACGTTGTCTATGCCGCGTTGCAGGAGGCTCCGGGCCTGTTCGCAGGCTGGATTGATGACGAGATGATCGAGCGGAATGGTGCGATGTTGCGCAACCTTTTTGAACCGCTCCTGGAAGTGGCAACAGGGCTCGAACATGTGTCGCTTTTGCATGGCACGAAGGCGTACGGCATCCACCACCCGGATGTGGGCATGGATGGAGTACACATTCCACTGCGCGAACGAGAACCGCGCCGCGAGCACCGGAACTTCTATTTCGTCCAGGAGGACTACCTCCGCGAACGCCAGGAGAGCGCCTCCTGGGGTCTCACCGTGTTCCGCCCGACCGTCATCTACGGGGATGCCGGCGGCAACAATATGAACCCGATTCCCGCAATCGCCGCCTATGCTGCAATGCTCAAGGAGGCGGGCGAGCCGCTCCACTTCCCCGGCAGAGCCGGGCTCCAGGGCCTGCGCGAGGCGGTCGATGCGGACCTCGTCGCGAGCGCGCTCGCCTGGGCAGCGACCTCCCAGGCCGCGTGGGGCAACACCTATAACCTGACCAATGGCGACGTCTTTCTTTGGCCGCATGTCTGGGCAGCCATCGCCCGCGTCTTCGACATGGAGCCGGGTGAGGACCGCCCGATTTCGCTCAGCAAAGAGCTCCCGAAGATGCAGGAGCAGTGGGCCGCCCTCGTCGAGAAGCACAATCTGCGCTCGCAGAAGGACATTGTCGAGTTCTCCGGGTATAACTCCATCATATACGCGGACATGGTCCTCAGCGGAGGCAGCCGGGGCCCGGTGCCGGCCCTGAACAGCACAATCGCCGCCCGCCTCGACGGTTTCCACGACTGCATCGACACCGAAGACATGTTCGTGAAGTGGTTCACCCGGCTCCGTGAGGACCGCTGGGTTCCCTGACCGTCGCCGTGCAATCGGCCGGCGACTGGGGGCTCTCCAGGTCCATCCGCCTTCGAACAAGAGAGCCTTACCGCTCGGTAGGTGAAAGACGTGCGCGTGCGCCCAGAGCAGTCGATCATGACGATATGACCAACGAGTTCCCGGCACCCTCCGATTCGGTCGAGCCGCCCCGCATCCTCCTGCTCCACGGGTTTTTCGCAGGCAAAGCCGCCTGGGACCGCATTCGCCGCGAACTCGCCCGCAGCGGTATCACCACCGACGCGCCCGACCTCCTCGGATACGGCGACCACCGCCACGGTCACGGACCCGGCGACTACAGCCTCGCCGCGACCATCGAGCATCTCGTGCCGACCGTCCAGCGCCTGCAACCGACGCACGTGGTCGGCCACTCGATGGGCGGCATGGTCGCGCTCGGCACCGAACGGGCGCTGCCGGGGCAGTTCAGGTCGATCGGCATCGTCGGCCTGCCGGTTTTCGCCGACGCCCGCGATGGCAAGTCCCACCAGGCGCTGCGCGGCCGCCGCTTCCAGATATATATGCGCACGCACGGCTTTTCGCATTACGGCTGCGACATCGTCCATCGCGCCCGGGCCGGCTGGATGCCGATCGCGCACCATTTTGCGCCCCGCCAGCCGCGTTCGATCCTCAATTCCGTCTTCGACCATTCGCGCGAGGCGCACCTCATCGGGCTCACGGGCATCGCCTTCGGCGGCCACATCCCGACGCTCGCCAGCGGCGTCCGCGCACCCGTCTACATGCTCCACGGCCTCCGCGACCGCGCCGCCCCCCTCGAC
>JBBSKE010000242.1:0-6157 GCA_038256595.1 Tepidiformales bacterium
CGGCCGCGCCGAACGCCGGCGACGGCATCGTGATCGAAGCAGGAACCTCCGGCTCCAGTGGCATCCTCATCGGTGCGAATGCCCTCGCAGGAGACCCGGACGACGAGGAGCGCAACATCATCTCTGGCAATCTCGGCGCAGGCGTTCGCAGTTCGGGCGGGACACCAGTTCGTATCTCCGGCAACTATATCGGTACGAACGCTGCCGGGACCGCCGCTATCGGAAACGGCGACTCTGGCGTGGTCGGCGCGGGCGGCACGAGCCTCGAAGTGGGCATTAGCACCGCGGGCGGCGGAATTGGCATCGGCAATCTGATCTCGGGAAACACCGGGACCGGCGACGCCGGGGTCAAGATCACCGGTACGACGAGCGCCCGGATTCGCGGCAACATCATCGGCCTCAATGCGGCGGGGACCGGGGCAATTCCGAACCCTTCAGGCATCGTTACCTCGGCGGTCCAGACGTTCATCGGTGAGGCTGGCGTACAGAACCTGAATATCATCTCCGGCAACATCGCGGAGGGCATCGCCTTCCTTCCCGGTTCTGCCGGGAGCGGCGCAAGCAACAACTACATTGGCACGAACCTCGCCGGGACGGCAGCCATCGGAAACGCTTCTGGCGTCAGTATTGGGACCAACCAGATTACGATCGGCAACAGCGGCGCGAACATTATCTCCGGGAACCTCAGCAACGCCATCAATATCGGCCCCGGCGGTTCGAACGCGAATATCACCCGGAACGTGATCGGCTACCGCCCGGATGGCACGACTCCGCTGCCCAACGGCGGTAACGGCATCGAAGTCACAAGTAGCGTGAGCCTCACAACAGTCGATGTATCGATCGGTGGCGGCGCTAGCGAGTTCGAGAATCGCTTCTATGTGCGCCGCAGCAGTGGGAGCGACCCGCTCCGCAATGCAATCCTGCTCATCCAGGAGCCCGGCAATCAACCGGTGGTGCGGATATCGGTCTCCGGCAACAGCATCGATTCCGATGGACTCGGGATTGATCTACGCCTCACGGGCGACGCAGTGAATACTGTCCGCCTGAACGACGAGGATGACGCCGATAGCGATGGACCGAACCAGTTCACGAACTATCCGGTGATAACCAGCGCCGACGCCTCGGTGCCGTCCATCAGCGGGTCATTTAACGGAATTCCGAACTTCCTCCACAGTGTCCACTTCTACAAGAGCGATAGTTGTGACTCTGCTACCCGCAGGATCGGGCAAGTGTACCTCGGCTTTGGGCTCATCGGCACGGATGCGAACGGCGATACGACCTTCACCAAATCGGCGCCTTTCCCGGCGGTGTTCGAAGCAGGAGACTGGATTACCGCTACCGCTACAGGATGGGACGCGGCGTACTTTGGCACGTCCGAGTTCAGCGATTGTTTCCAGGCCACCGGCGCGGCAGGGCTACAGGTCACGGAACTCGTGCCGGCATCGATACCAGCCGGCTCGCTGGATTTCGAACTGAAGGCGCAGGGCTCCGGCTTCAGCTTCGGCGATCAGATCCGCTGGAACGGCACCCCGCTCACGACGAACTACACCAGCGAGAACGAACTCCGAGCAATGATCTCGAGCGCTACCATCGGCTCCACGAAGGGGTTCGCCGATATCGATGTGGTCAGCACGACCCCGGTGGATACGAGCAACGTGGTCATTTTCGTGATTGCGCGATCATCTTCGGACGTGGACTGCGACGGCACGGCGACCGCCGAGGATGCGTTGCTCATCCTGGAAGTACTCGCCGGCCTGGCGACGAATGCCACCAGCTGCCTTTCCGATGCTACGCAAACCAATGGCGTCTCCATCGAAGACGTCCATTGGGTGCGGATGGAAGTGGCCGCGCTCGTCCAGCCATTGCCTTCGTTCACGCCTTGAACGGACCTTCTTACGGGTGGCCCGATGCGGCCGGGGCCGTTCCCGTGACGCCGTAGGCCTGGTCGAGGTAGGCTCCCGCGAACTCGTGGTTCACGTGCAGCACGCCGTCGTTCAGGGTCGCGAACGGGTAATCCGGCGTAATCAGCGGGAGGGCGTCGGCCTGCGCCTGGGTCGTCACCACCATGCCGGCGGGAACGTAATGCCCCGAGGGGATGTTCACGCCAATCACCTTCGCCCCCGGTTCGATGACCACGTGCTCGCCGACCGTCGCCCGGAAAACGAGCGACTGCATCCCGGCGAACGTCTCGTTGCCAATCGCTGCCGGTCCGTGGACCTGCGACTGATGCGCCAGCGAGACGTTCTTCCCCACCCAGACCGCGTACTTCTTGCCATTCACAGTGACGAGGTTCGCCTCGACCACTTTGCTCCCGTCGAAGGTCTCGAGGGCGTGGATGACGACGCCGTCCTGCACGTTCGAACCGTCGCCGATGACGACCGGCTGGCCCTCGTCGCCGCGGATGCTCGCGAAGGGTGCGATGAAGACCTGCTTGCCCACCTGGACCGCACCGATCACCGAGGCCAGCGGGTCGATGAACGCGCCCTCGCCGATAATCGGGCTCTCGACGTCGGGGTTGAAGCTTGTCACGACGTTCGCGCGCGGCTCGCCGACCGCCGCTTCGACCGGGACCACCGCCTCGGGCGCGAACTTTGCCTGGTAGACCATGAACCCCGCCATCCCGACGACGGCAACGAGAAGCGCGCCATTGAAAAGCTGCTGGTGCGTCCACGTCTTCAAGGCGAGCACGCTGGGCACCTTCGGCAGGTCAAAGGCGAAGCGCAGCGTAAGCCCGCCCTCGGCCTTGCGGTCGACGGCCACGATCGCGTCGCTCTCGCGGATGGGGATGATGTTCGTGGGTTCGCCATCGCGGCCAGCGGCTGGCGAATCAGAAGGCGCGGAGTTCGGCATTCGTGTGTATCCAGGCAGAAGAGGTTCTGCATGGGTATCGGCGCGAATGGGTGATGGCGGTAGGGCTCTGGGCCCTCGGCCGTCGGCCCCTGGCTCCTGGCGGCGCGCGGTAGCAACCGTTCCAGAACCGCGACTGGGAAAGGAGAGGTCGTCGTCGCGTGGCGCAACTCTCGGCAGCTAGCCGCCTGGCGGCATAGGGTATTCTGCGGCCAGTCATCACGTCCCTCCGTCCCCGTCGGGGTTCGGACCACGCGGCTCAGCGCGCGTTGTGTCACGCGGGTCTTGGTATTCGCGGGCGAAGGCGCATACTGGCGCCACATTCGCAGGAGAATTTGAACGTGGAACCCCGCGCGGCACTGCTCAAATCATCATTCGACCTCGCCCAGATGCTCTATACCGCGGTCGTGAAGGACCTCGACGAGGCGGCGGCGGCCTACTCATTGCCCGGCGGCACGGTCCCGACCGCCCTCGCGATGCTCGCTCATGCCACCTATGGGCTGGATCTCATGTCGTCCGGGGCCTCTGGACGGCCGCTTGTGCTCGAATCGGGTGGATTCGCCGCGGCGACGGGCATCACCCAGCCCGACGCGCGCATGTCGCCCGAATGGCTCGCCACCGAGTTCAAACTGGACGGCCTGCGCGGCTACGGGGCCGCGATCTTCGCCGGGCTCGACGAGTTCCTGGCGGGCGCGACACCTGATGACATCGAAAGAATGGTGACCTCGCCCTTCGGTGGCCAGGTCCCGGCCGGCGAATACCTCGCCTCGATCGGCGTCATCCACCTCATCGGCCACGTCGGCGAAATCAGCACGCTGAAGGGTGCCCAGGGCCTGAAGGGGCTGCCGTTTTAGGGTTTTTGGATATAAGCCGCATGCTTCAGGCCCCTGACCATGGGGCTTGCTAGCCGCTAGCCGCTAGCCGCTAGAAGCTCTTCCCATGGCCCCGCGCTTCGCCGAGATCGCCGTCAACTCCGGCCAGCCCACCCGCCTCGCGTTCACCTATGCGGTGCCGCCGGGGATGCCCGTGCGCGAGGGCCAGGCCGTCTTCGTGCCCTATGGACCGCGCATCCTCCAGGGCATCGTCCTCGGCCTCTCCGAGACCAGCGATGTCGAGGAGGTGAAGGAGATCCAGGCGATCGCCGACCCCGAACCGGTGCTCGATGCGACCCGCATCCACCTTGCCGGCTGGCTCTCGGACACCTACCTCGCGCCGCTCTGGGATTGCGTCGCCGTCCTCCTGCCGCACGGCTACGGCCAGAAGCCTGTGGTCATGATCTCGCCCGTGGCCATTCCGCCGCTGCTCCCGGTCTACCCGCAGGACCAGCGCATCCTCCAGTTCCTCGCCTCCCACGGGCAGGTCACCTTTGAGGCGATGAAAGAGTCGGTCCGCGGGATCACGATGAAGCGGCTCGAACGGCTCCAGTCCGAGGGCTACCTCTCGGTCGCGCAGGGGCTCGCGCGGCCCACCGGGCGGATGCGGATGGAGCGCCGCGTGCGCCTCCTCGTGCCCGGGGCGAAGGCGCTCGAACAGGCCCAGGCGCTCGAGGCGAAGCGCCCTAACGCGATCGATGCGCGCGTCCTCCGCCTGCTCGCGGGGACGAATGACGTTCCCCTCGCCGAAGTTTCGAAGGTGAACGCGATGCGCTCGCACCTCCTCCGCCTGGCCGAAGATGGCTGGCTCGAGGAGTACAGCCGCCAGGTCGAACG
The DNA here is from genome assembly GCA_038256595.1 of Tepidiformales bacterium. Classification (GTDB taxonomy): domain Bacteria; phylum Chloroflexota; class Dehalococcoidia; order Tepidiformales; family Tepidiformaceae; genus JBBSKE01. Next base: position 4,557 of record JBBSKE010000242.1, read on the forward strand.
CGACCCGCTCGCCGCCTACAACTTCACCCAGCAGCCGCCGGCGACGCTCACGGCCGAGCAGCTCGCCGCCGCCGATGCCATCTCGGCGGCTCCCGGCAAGACCCACCTGATCCACGGCATCACCGGCTCCGGGAAGACCGAGGTCTACCTCGAACTCGTCCGCCGTACGCTCGACGCGGGCAAGACGGCGATGCTCCTCCTGCCCGAGATTTCGCTCACGCCCCAGGCCATCCGCCGCTACGGCGAACGCTTCGGCGGCCAGATCGCCGCCTTCCATTCGCAGCTGGGCACGGGCGAACTCTTCGACCAGTGGCACCGCGTGCAGCAGGGCAAGCTGCGGCTCGTGCTCGGTTCACGCAGCGCCGTCTTCGCCCCGATCCCGGACCTCGGCCTGGTGGTCATCGACGAAGAGCACGAGTGGACCTTCAAGCAGGAGAGCCCGCAGCCCCGCTACCACGCCCGCGAGGTGGCGGGCGAACTCTGCCGCCTGACCGGCGCGACCCTCGTCCTCGGCAGCGCGACACCGGACATCGTCACCTATCACCGCGCCGAGACCGGCCAGATCGGCAAGGTCGAACTGCGCGCGCGGGTGGTCGAAGGGGCCGACGGCGAGCTCCACGAGGGCACCCTGCCGCGCGTCAGCGTGGTCGATATGCGCGAAGAGTTGAAGTCGGGCAACCGCAGCGTCTTCAGCCTCCAGTTGCGGCGCGCGATCAAGATCTCGCTCGAACGGAACGAACAATCGATCCTCTTCGTCAATCGCCGGGGGTCGGCGCGCTTCCTCCTCTGCCGGGCCTGTGGCTACGTGCCCGAATGCCCCCAGTGCCGCGTTTCGATGAGCCTCGACGCGCGTGATCCGCTCCGCCCGCGCGTGGTCTGCCACCATTGCGGGCGCGGCAAGGCGATGGACGAGCGCTGCCCGAAGTGCGATTCGAACAAGTACCGGCCCTTCGGCGCGGGCACCCAGCGCATCGAATTGGAGGCGAACGAGGCCTTCCCCGGCGCCCGCGTCGTGCGCTGGGATAGCGATACGGTCGGCCGCAAGGGGAGCCACGAGGCGATGGTCGCGGCCCTCGAGGCGGGCGAATTCGATATCGTCGTCGGCACCCAGATGGTGGCGAAGGGGCTCGACCTGCCGGCGATGAGTGTCGTTGGCGTGGTCGATGCCGATGTCGGCCTGAACATGCCCGAATTCCACGCCCACGAGCGCGCCTTCCAGCTGCTCTCCCAGGTGGCCGGGCGAGCGGGCCGCCGCGACACCCCCGGCTGGGTCTATATCCAGACCTACAACCCGGAAGCGCCGCCGATCGAGTGCGCCGCCAACCACGACTACCGAGCCTTCTACGAGCACGAGATCGCTCACCGCCGGCGGGCCGGCTACCCGCCCTTCACGAAGCTCGTGAAGCTGAGCTACTCCGGGCCGGGCGAAGAGGATTCGCTCGCCGAGGCGGCGCGCATCGCCAGCGAACTGCGCCTGAAGCGGGATGCCGCCGGCCGCGCCGACCCGGACGTCCTCGGCCCGACGCCCGCCTACATCGCCCGCCTGCGCGGCTTGTACCGCTGGCAGATCCTCCTCCGCGGCCGCGACCCGGCGAAGCTCC
>JBBSKE010000243.1:0-6128 GCA_038256595.1 Tepidiformales bacterium
GCGCGCACAAACCCATCGGGAAGGAAACACGAGACCCATGACTGAAGAACGGCCACAGGCCGCCCCAATGATGAACGATGGCCCCCGCGGCGATGGCCCGCGTGGTGACGGTCCGCGAGGCGACGGCGATCGCCCGGCGAAGCCCCAGCGCAGGTTTACCGGCCGCAAGAAGATCTGCCGCCTCTGTAACAAAGTGCGCTGCTCCCCTGGCGAAGCCGTCATCGACTACAAGGACGTCGGCCGCCTGCGCATGCTCATCAGCGATCGCGGCAAGATTGAACCGCGCCGCAAGACGGGCTCCTGTGCCCTCGGCCAGCGCGCCCTCTCGAAGGCCATCAAGCGGGCACGGCACGTCGCCCTGCTCCCGTATACCCTCGACCACATCCGCAAGACCCGGGTCTTCCCGACGCGCGGCTAATCCTTTCGCACCGTAGCCGGGGTGGTTCCCGCCCACCCCGTGGAGGACCACCTGTATGTCACGACGAGAACGGACGACGGCTCTCCCCCGTCAACGCGCTGCAACCCTTCGACCCACTGCGGCCGGCCGCACATTCCTTGGCCGGAACATGGGAGAGGGGGCGCTGCGCCTGGCGATCCTCGGCATCGCCGTCCTCCTCCTCGTCATTGTTGCCGGCGCTTTCGCCTATCGCGTCTACGCGAACAACATCTTGCGGCCGAACAACATCGTCCTCACGGTTGGCGAAGACAAAATCAAGCTCTCCTACTACACCGACCGGCTCTACGAATTCGCCCTGGCGAACGCGCAGGTGCCGGTTCCGGTGCTGGAATCGTCGCTGCTGGCGAAGCTCCAGGAAGAATCCCTCACCGTCCAACTCGCACGCGATCGCGGCGTTGATCTCTCGGATGAGGCCGTTACGCAGTCCATCGCCGACAAGCTCGGCGTGCCGATTGGCGGCAGCGGATCTCCCTTCGACACGCGCTACCGGGCCGAACTGAAGCGCGTCGGCATGAGCGACGCGAACTACCGCCGCCTCTCGATGGCCGAACTCGCGAACACGAAGCTGCGCGAAATTGTCGCCACCGAAGTCGGCGACACCGGCGAGATGGTCACCCTCCGCGCCGTCGCCTCCATCGACCAGGCCGAATCGCAGAAGGTCTTCGACCGCATCAAGGGCGGCGAGAATATGGGCACTATTGCCCAGACCGAATCGCTCGACCTCGGCAGCCGCGCCACCGATGGCGTGCAATCCGCCGCGCCGCCGCTCCTCTTCCCGGAGGAACTCCAGGAAGCGCTCGCTGGCAAGGCCGACCTGGAACTCTTCGGTCCGGTGGAGATCGGCGATCAATGGTGGGTCTTCCGCGTCGATACCCGCGACCCGGCCGGTCCCTACACCGAATCCCAGAAGACCTCGCTCGAAGAGGTGAAGTTCGACGAAGCCATCGCCGCCAAGCGCGCGACCCTCACGATCACCCAGACGTTGAGCGCCAGCGACGCCGCCTGGGCCCGCGAGAACACCAACGGCGACCCGGCCTCGATTCCGACGGACTCCTCGGGCAACCCGGGGATTACAGTCACACCATGACGCGCGAAATTGGCGTCGGTCTGATTGGGCTCGGGGTTGTCGGCGCTGGCGTGGCCCGGGCCCTCATCGAGCGGCGAGACTACTTCGCCGCCCAGGTTGGCGCGTCGCTCGTCGTCCGCCGCGCCGTCGTTCGCGACCTTTCGAAAGAACGCGGCGTCGACCTTCCCCCCGGGATCCTCACGGATGACGTCCAGGCGATCTTCGACGACCCGAATATCGCCATCGTCGTCGAAGTCATCGGTGGCGAAGAGCCGGCCGGGACCTACATCCGGGCCGCCATCGCAGCCGGCAAGCACGTCGTAACCGCGAACAAGGAGCTGATGGCCAAGGCTGGCCCGGAACTGCTCGCCGAAGCGCACGCCCGCGGCCTCGACATCATGTTCGAAGCGAGCGTCGGTGGCGGCATCCCGCTCATCGGCCCCCTTCGCCGCGACCTCCTGGCGAACCGCATCTCCGCGATTCGCGGCATCGTGAACGGCACCACGAACTACATGCTCACCGGCATGGCGCGCCAGGGAGCGGCCGCCGCAGCCCTCCGCAACGAAGGGATCGAGCCGATCTCCGGTGGTGGCTACGACGAGGCCCTCGCCGCCGCGCAGGAACTCGGTTACGCCGAATCCGACCCGACGAACGATGTCGAAGGCTACGACGCCGCTTACAAGCTCGCGATCATGGCCACGCTCGGCTTCCGCACGCGCGTTCGCCCCGAAAACATCCACACCGAGGGCATCACGAAGCTCACCGCGCGCGACTTTCAGTACGCGCAGGAACTCGGGTACGTGATCAAGCTGCTCGCAGTCGCGGAGCGGCTCAATGGCGGCATCGTCGCCCGTGTCGCACCCGCGTTCATCCCGCTCGCCGAGCCGATGGCGCGCGTCGATGGCGTCTACAACGCCGTCCAGGTGATCGGCGACCTGACGGGCACGGTCATGTTCCAGGGCCGCGGCGCCGGCGCCGAACCGACGAGCAGCGCCGTCGTCGCCGACCTCCTGGACCTCGCCCACTCGATGGTGCTCGGCAACACGGAACGCAAATACTGGGGCCCGGATGGCGACATCCCGGTGCTCCCGCTCGATGGCCTCGAAGCGCGCTACTACCTGCGCGTCACCGTGAGCGACCAGCCCGGTGTCCTCGCCCGCATAGCCCAGGTGCTCGGCACGGAAGGCGTCAGCATCTCCGGCGTCACCCAGAAGGAGAGCGAGCTCGAAGAAGCCAGCGCCGAACTCGTAATCATGACGCATCGCACCCGCGAAGATGCTTTTCGGCGCGCCCTGGCCGAAATCCACACGCTTGAGGTTGTCATCCAGGTCAATTCGTTCCTGCGGGTCGAGGGCTAGCCCCGGTGGCCGGCGAAGCAGAGGTCGGCGGAGACGCCTTCAACTTCCTCGAGCAGCAGATTCGCTTCGGCCGCGAGGAACAGAAGAAGGCCCAGGTCGAGATCGACATGCTGCGCCGCCAGGTCTACGAAGTCTCCGAGCAACTCGAACTCGCCGAACGCCTGATTCGAACGATCGAGCCGCGGTTCGCACCGTTCAAGGGCGTCCCGGAAAAAATCCGCGAAGTCGATGAGAGCACCGAGCACATCCGCCAGGCGGTCAACAGCAACAAGGCCGAGATCGACAGCCAGCTTCGCATTCTTCGTTCCGAGGCCGATTACGACCGCGAAGAGCGTTCCGACCAGGTCCGCCGCATTGACCACGTCGCATCCCAGATCGGCCTCGCCGTCGCCGATGTCGCCCAGGTCCAGGCGCAAACCTCGCAGCTCAACCAGGTCTTCCAGACGCTCATCGAACGCCAGCGCGAAGTCGAACAGAAGCTCGAACAGTTCGGCCTCCGCCTCGACCGCTCGATCGAAGTGCATCGGGACATGGAAGAGCGCGTGCGAACCGCCGTCCTCTCGGACCTCGATGAGCGCTTCGAGGTGGTCTTCGAACGGCTGCAACTGGTCGGGGAAATGGTCCGCCGCAGCGAGGATCTCGTCGCCACTGTCGCGAACGAACGCTCGATGCGCGAGGAATTGCTCCACGAGATGGCCATGTGGCGCGACCAGCAGGCCCGCACCGACGGGCGTATCAACGTGTTCGAGGAGATTGGCGACCGGCTAGCCGGAGAATACGAGAAGCTGCACAACTCGATCGTCCTCCTCGAAGGGCGCCAAACGGGCATCGGCGAGCGGCTGAACGTCGTCCGCAAGGATATTTCCGAAGTCGTCGACCAGGTGCGAGAAGAGTTCGCCAAGTTCAACCAGCTGCTCGATAAGCAGCGCCGCAAGCAGATCCAGGGGCTGGAGCAGGAGCTTCGCGAGATGAAGTTCCACGCCTTCCGCCCCCCGGAGGAGCCCTAACGATGACCCCAGGCACGCCACGCGGAGTTCTTCACCACTGGGCCCCCTACCTGCCGATTACGCCCCAGACGCCGATGCTCACCCTCGGCGAGGGCGACACGCCGCTCGTTCGCTCCGAGCACCTGGCCGGGCTCTGCGGCCTCGATGAGCTCTGGTTCAAGCTCGAAATGTGCAACCCGACCGGCTCCTTCAAGGACCGCGGCATGGTTGTCGCGGTCGCCAAGGCGCTCGAAGAGGGCGCGAAGGCCGTGATGTGCGCCAGCACTGGCAATACCAGCGCCTCGGCCGCCGCCTATGCCGCGCGTTCCGGGATCGAGTCGTTCGTGCTCGTGCCGGGCGGGAACGTGGCAGCCGGCAAGCTCGCCCAGGCCGTCGCCTTCGGCAGCACGATCATCCACATCGATGGGAACTTCGACGACGCCCTCAACGCCGCCCGCGAGCTGACGCGCACCCACCCGGTCGCGCTCGTGAATTCGGTCAACCCGCACCGCATCGCCGGCCAGAAGACGGCCTCGTTCGAAATTGCCGAAGCCCTCGGCGATGCGCCCGACATCCTCGCGATCCCGGTCGGCAACGCGGGCAATATCACGGCCTACTGGAAGGGGTTCTGCGAGTGGGCCGAACTCGGCAAGGCGACGAAGCATCCGAAGATGTACGGCTTCCAGGCAGCTGGCGCCGCGCCCATCGTCGAAGGCAAGCCGGTCGCTTCGCCCCAGACCATCGCCACCGCCATCAAGATCGGCAATCCGGCGAGCTGGACCAGCGCCGTCGCCGCCCGCGATGAGAGCGAGGGCCTCGTCGAAGCCGTCACGGACGACGAGATTCTCGAGGCCTACAAGCTGCTCGCGCGCAAAGAGGGCCTGTTTGTCGAGCCAGCAAGCGCTGCCTCGGTGGCTGGCCTGCTGAAGATGGCTCGCGCGGGCCGAATCCGGGGCGGCCGCGCCGTCTCGATCCTCACGGGCAACGGCCTGAAGGACCCGGACACGGCCAACGCCCAGTACGCGCCCACCGTCGTCTCCGCGGGCACGACCGTCGAGTCGATCGAGCGTGCCCTCGGCTGGTAGACGCGTCTTCTACGTGACCTTGATGAACTCGACCGTGTTGCCTTCGGCGTCTTCGACCATCGAGATCGACACGCCCGGGCGAATCTCGCGCGGCTCCACCGTGACCTTGTAGCCGCCGGCACGGCACTTGTCCGTGATCTCCTCGAGGTTCGAGACCGAAATCGTCCAGTAGCGGTAGCCGGAGGCGCCCTGCAGACCGCCCGGGGCCGGCTTCGGCAGCTCCTTGCCCGGGTTCACGAGCTTAATCAGGCTGGTCCCGCACATCAGGCGGTGCATCGTGCCGCCGCTGCCTGCCGGCGTATCGGCGATGTGCTCGAAGCCGAGCGTGTCGCGGTAGAACGCGAGCTGCTTCTCGCTGTCCTGGATGATGATGCCGAGGTCGATGGAATCCTTGGTGAGTTGCACACCCATGGTGTCGCTCCAGAGGGAAGAATGTCCCGTAGCCTACGCGACCGTGGCCGTAGAGGCTCCCAGTTCGCGCGTTTCCTGCCTCCGGCCGGCGTTCACGCCCGAATCCGACCGTTCCGATGACAGAATCCTCCAGCGCTGCTACGAACTATTGCGCGTCTGCATCTTCGACCAAAAGGCGTACAATAGTCTGGAATCGGTCCTTAATTGGCTCGAAATCCGCGACGTTATCCGTCAAAAACATACACAACAGGCTCGAGAAATGCCGACTTCAATGTCTTCTCGATTCCGACAGCAGGAAGAAGACAAGAAATGTCAGAAATCACCATAACCTTGCCCGGCGAGTCCACCTGGTCCGCATGGGGCGAAGCGACCGAAGCGCAGCGCGCGCACTTCAGCATCGAGACGAACCACAAGGCCTGGTCTCGCATCTGCAGCAAGTGCGGCGAAGGCGACCTCGTTGAGCGCAAGCACATTCCGACCGGGAACCACGCCGGCCTCGCCGGACAGGGCTTCCCGCCGCTCCCGCTGCCCGTCCTCGAAGCGAACCAGCGCCAGGCGAAGTTCCGCACCCCAACCGGCCGTGTGCATAGCTGCTAGCTGCTAGCAGAACTATTCGGGAAGTCTCGTACGAATTTGCGACAAGACACCCGAACTTGTTGCCGACTTAAAGCGAGATGCGCAGCATCATCCTAGAAGCTAGAAGCTAGAAGCTAGAAGCTAGAAGCTAGAAGCTAGAAGCTAGAAGCTAGAAGCTAGAAGCTAGAA
>JBBSKE010000244.1:0-6081 GCA_038256595.1 Tepidiformales bacterium
AACGCCGCAAGAACTCACCAATGAATCGTGAAATTCGCATTCGTCTGGCTGCTCTGGTAGCTCACATCGAGCTCCACCAACTCGTCGTCAACGATTTCGTACCGCTTGTAGCCGGACGATTCGAGTTCGAGGAAGTCTTCCAACGTCTTCGGATGGGATTTGGGTAGCGCTGACAACTCATGCCTCCGGAACCTCATTGTAGCATCGCCGCCAAGCGCGGCCGGTTGCGGAAACGATGATCGCTGCGGGTGGCCAACTCCAACAGCGCCATATCTCGAGCACCGACGTGGGAGCACAACCACTCCGCGCACCACCCGAACGGGCAGGATGCCGCCAACGGACACGATGGTAGGATGGCTACCATGAGTGAGCTACGCGTCCTTGCGACCTATGGACATCCCGATGACGAAGGCCAGGTGACTGGCACCCTCGCGCGATTCATTGCCGGGGGCGCGAAAGCGACCCTCGTCTGTGGAACGCGCGGCGAAGTTGGCGAAATTAGCGACCCGGTGCTCGCCACACCCGAGACCCTCGGCTATGTGCGCGAGCTGGAGCTGCGTGCCGCGATGGCCCAGATCGGGCTGCGTGACGTCCGCTTCCTGCCGTTCCGCGATAGCGGCATGGCGGGCACGGTAGAGAATGACGACCCGCGTTGCCTCCACGCCCAACCCGAAGAGGTCGTGGTCGAGCAACTCGTGCGCATCATGCGCGCCGTGCGGCCCCATGTGGTGTTCACCTGGGACCCGAACGGCGGTTATGGCCACCCGGACCACATCGCGATGCACCATCACACCTTCTCGGCATTCGATGCCTGCGGCGACGCTTCGAAGTTTCCCGAAGCGGGCGAGCTCTGGGCGCCGAAGCAACTCTACTGGGGCGCATTCACGATGAAACGCTTCGCCAGCATGTTCATGGAGATGGAAAAGCTGGGCCTGATGCCCGAACCGATGGACCCGGAACGTCGCGAGCGTTTCGAAAAGGCACTGCTCGAAACCGACCCATTGATTAGCCTCGTGAACCCGGTGCCGGACCTCGTGGGGATGAAGCGGGCGGCGGCAAGCATGCACAAGAGCCAGTTCGGCGAGAACAGCATGATGGCGCGCATCCCGGAAGAGTTGGCCATCCGCTTCAACGGCGAAGAGCGGTTCTTCCGCGCCCGGCCGGAATGGAACGAGTCAGACGGGCTCCAGGAAGGCCTGGCCGGCCTCTGGGCACTCGCGGATTAGCGCACTAGGCCTGGTTGCGGCCGCGACATTCGGCCGCAACCAGGCCTAGCCTGCTTTGCTCTCGCGGATGACGTCTTCGAGCATCTGCTTCAGGACGCCCAGGTTGTACGGCTTCTGGAGGAAGGCGGTGGGGGTTGCCTCGCCGATGCTCTCGCGCATGGCGTCTTCGGTGTAGCCACTCATGAGGATTACCGGCGCCTCTGGGTCCATCTCGCGAATGGCGCGCAGGGTTTCGCCGCCGTTCGGATGGGGCATCGTCAGGTCGAGCATGACCACGTCGAAGGGTTCCTTGGATTCGGACCAGGCATCGATGCCCTGGGCGCCGCCGGCAGCAAGCGTGACGTCGTAGCCGAGGTGCGAGAGCACCCGGAGCGTAACGGTCCGCACTTCTTCTTCATCATCGATCACGAGCACACGCCGCTGTAACACCGCGACATCGCCTCCTAAGGCTCACTGGCTTGCCTGAACCATCGAACACTATTCGAAGTATACGCGACAAAGGCGCCGTCGCAGCACGACCACCTGTAATGTCCGCAATCGTCACGAAGTCCGTCGCTGAGCATGAGCCAGGCGCGCAGAAGGGGAGCCCCAGTGCTCCCCTTCTGATTTTGTTCGATTGCGATGGAACACCAGGCTTAGCGCTTGGTGAACTGCGGCGCCTTGCGAGCACGCTTGAGGCCCGCCTTCTTGCGTTCCTTCATGCGGGAGTCGCGGGTGAGGAGGTTCTCGCCACGCTTCAGCATCGGCTTCGTCGCCGGGTCGGACGCGACGAGCGCGCGAGCGATGCCCATCTGGATTGCGCCAGACCAGCCGGAGGTGCCGCCGCCTTCGCACTTCACGGAAACGCTGTAGCGGTTCTCGCGGCCAAGGCGCCGAAGGGCGGACAGGATCTCAGCGCGGTGAATGTCACGCGTGAAGATCTCTTCGAAAGGCTTGCCGTTGACGACAATCGCGCCGTTGCCGGGATAGAGGCGAACGCGGGCGACGGCGGTCTTGCGGCGGCCAGTTCCATAGAAATACGGTTCAGCCATGGTTACTTAGCCTCCACGCGGGCAGCGTCTGGAATCGAAAGCGGGCGAAGGCGCGGAGTGCGCGGCGTCGTCCCGAGGGTCTCCTTTTGGAGTGCCTCACGAACAGCGCGAGCCTTTTCGCTCCCGGTAATCTGCGACTGGTGCGGGTGGTTCGGGCCTGCGTACACCTTGAGGTGCTTCAGCATGCTCTCGCCGAGGGTGCCCTTGGGAAGCATACCCCAGACAGCGCCCTTGATGACCCGGTCCGGGAAACGCGCGAGCTGTTCGAGGTAGGGGCGTTCGCGTAGACCGCCCGGGTACCCGGAGTGGCGATAGTACTTGTTCTGCAAGTCCTTGCTACCCGTGAGCTCGACCTTCGCGGCATTGATGACGATGACGAAGTCGCCGCCGTCCATGTGCCGTTCGAACGACGGCTTGTGTTTGCCACGGAGGAGGATCGCGATTTCGCTCGCGACACGCCCAAGCGGGCGGCCGGCGGCGTCGATAACGACCCAGTCCTTGCTAATCTCGGACGCCTTCAGGCGAACGGTAGTATTCATGCCAGGTACCCCTCTTCGTACGTTACATCCTGGAGGCTGAGTCCGTGTGCCGGCGCCGTTGGCCCGATACTTCCGGATTCCGCTTCTTCCAGGAGGCGGACGAACGTTTCGATTGATTGCGCGCCTTTGCCGATGCGCGTCAGACCACCGACGACCCGCCGGACCATTTGCGGCAGAAACGATTCCGCCGCGATATCAAACAGGAGCAAGCGCCCCTGGGTGCTCCAATGTGCCTCGCTCACCGCGCGTACCGGGTTTCGGCCCGGTTCGAGGGGCCCGGCGCACGCTTTGAAATCGCGTGTACCGATGAGCGCTGCTGCCGCGCGATTCATCGCAGTGACATCGAGCGGGTCTCGCACGTGCCATGCGCGGTCACGCAGCATCGGATCTCTCGCCTCCCCCTGGAGGACCGTGTAGCGGTAGGAGCGCTTTCGCGCCCAGTACCTCGGGTGGAAGTCCATGACGACTTCTTCGACGAGGCTTACTGCCACATCTTCCGGCAAACGAGCGTTGAGCGCTCGCGCCACCGTTTCTGCATTATGACGCGTCTCCGCGCTGAATGCGGCTACCTGGCCAATAGCATGGACTCCCGAATCCGTTCGTCCTGCCATAGAAACGCGAATGGGCACTCCGAAGAGTTGCTCAGCCGCGGATTCCAGTTCTTGCTGCACGGTTATCGCGTTCGCCTGCCGTTGAGAGCCGGCAAATCGCGCCCCATGATATGAAACCCTCGCTGCGAACCGCCGGGCGGTCACGCTACTTGGCCTCGTCCTCCGTATCCGCGCTCTCGGACGAGGAGGTGTCTTCGCTTTCCGTCGTAGCCTCGACGTCCGCCGTTGCTTCCGCTTCAACCGCCGGGGCCTCTTCGGTCTCGGCAGTCACGACTTCTGCGACTGGCTCGTCATCAAGTTCCGCCGAACCAACGACGGTCGCCGCGGCGGCCGGTGCGATGGTCGAAGGAGCCGCTGCCGGTGCGGTCACGCGCGCCGTTGAGGGCGCGGAGGTCACACGGGCCGGGCGAGGCATCGAAACCACGGTCCCGCCGTAATCGACAAACTCGATGGTCGCCATCGCGGCGCCGTCACCCTTACGGGGTTCGAGCTTCGTGATGCGAAGGTAGCCGCCGGGGCGGTCCTTCATGCGCGGCGCGATGTTGTCGAAGAGGTGCTTGACCACCTTCTCGCTGTAGATGAAGCGCATCGCCTGGCGACGGGCGTGAAGGTCACCCCGGCGGCCAAGCGTCACCATTCGCTCGGCCATGGGGCGAATTTCCTTCGCCTTGGCCTCGGTCGTGGTGATGCGCTCATAACGAACCAGGTCGGTGACGAGGTTACGATAGAGAGAGAGACGATGAGCCGTAGGGCGGCCAAGATGCCGCCCGTGTACGCGGTGTCGCATGGTTAGTCCTCGTCGTCGGCGCCGAGCAGATCGTCGTCGCCAACTTCTTTGAGTGCTTCTTTGAGGGCCTTGCCCAGCGCGCCGAGGCTCTGCTCTTCGTCGTCCTCATCGAGGATGACCGAGCCACCTGACGGGCGGTTGCCCTGGGAGCGGCGGGAGCCGTTGCTTGCGCCAGCCGACCGGTTCGAGCCGCCATCCGGCAGCGGGACCAGGCCAGGCATGGTGCCATCGATGTAGCTGAGTTCGATCAGGCGATCGCGCAGCTCATCGTACGACTTCCGGCCGAAGTTCCGGAGCGAGAGCAGTTCGTCTTCCGACTTCTCGAGGACCTGGCCAACCGTCATGAGCCCGCTGCGCTTGAGGCAGTTGTAGGCGCGAACGGAGAGCGCGAGGTCTTCAATGGGCGTGTTGTAGCGGTCCGGCGGAAGCAGCGAGCCAGCGGTGACCGCGCCCGCGGGCCGCGGGGCAGAACCGATGTACTGCGGAATCTCCGGCCGGCCCATGCCCGTGAAGAGCGTGAACTGGTCAATGAGAATTTCCGAGCTCTGCGCCACCGCCTGGACCGGGGCCATCGTGCCATCGGTCCAGACTTCGAGGACGAGGCGATCGAAGTTCGTCGCCTGGCCCACGCGAGTGCGCTCGACGCGGTAGTTCACCTTGCGGATGGGCGAGAAGATCGCGTCCACCGGGATAACGCCGATGGGCAGGCCTTCGACACTACCGGCGGGCACGTAGCCCTTGCCGAGACGCACATGCATCTCGACGTTGAGCCGCGCATCCCGCGTGTCGAGCGTGGCAAGGTGCAGTTCGGGGTTTGCAATTTCGAAATCGGCGGGGACCTGGATGTCCCCGGCAGTCACTTCGCAAGGGCCTTCAGCATCGAGCGCCAGCGTGCCGGAACGGTTGCTCAGGGCGCGCAGACGAACTTCCTTGAGGTTCAGGAGGAATTCGGTCGAATCCTCCTGCATCCCCGGGATGGTGCTGAATTCGTGCTGTACCTGTTCGATACGCACAGAAACGATCGCCGCCCCATCAAGTGAGGAAAGAAGAACGCGACGAAGGGCGTTGCCCAGCGTGATGCCGTAGCCGGATTCGAGTGGTTCGGCGATGAGACGCGCATAGGTCTCCGTCTCTTCCTCAACGGTAAGCTGCGGCAACACGTCTTCAGTCGACTGACCGACCAACTCCATAGAATCCATCATGATGATGTTCGCCTCGTATTCCTTCCTCTAGAACCTTCTAGACCAACCGCACAAGAGCGCTTCCCCAACGGGGACGTTAGCGCGAGTAGTACTCGATGATGATTGCTTCGTTGAACAGATGCGATTCGCCGGCGGAAACCGTCGGCGGGCCCATGACCTTGCCCGACATATTCGCCATATCCAGCGAGAGCCAGGTCGGCGTGGTGCGGGACTTGATAGTCTCCTGCATGATCTTGAAGAACTCGCTGCGAACGCCACGGGGGGTGAAGCTAATCGCATCACCTTCGCTCACCTGGGCCGAGGGGATGTCGAGCTTGCGCCCGTTCACCGCGATCAGGCCGTGACGAATCACCTGCCGGGCCTGGCTGCGTGAATCCCCAAAGCCGAGGCGATAGACGACGTTGTCGAGGCGCCCTTCAAGCAGGCGGACGAGGTTTTCACCTGAGACGCCCGGCTGCCGGATGGCTTCCTTGTAGTAACGCACGAACTGCTTTTCGAGCACGCCATAGGACACGCGCGCCCGCTGCTTCTCGCGAAGCTGCATGCCGCGGTCGGAGATCTTCCGGCGGCGGGCTGGGCGGGGGCCTGGCGGGTTCGGGCGGCGATCGAAGCTGCACTTGGGCGTGAAGCAACGCTCACCCTTCAGGAAAAGCTTCTCGCCGTGGCGCCGGCAAAGGCGGCAGAC
>JBBSKE010000245.1:0-6075 GCA_038256595.1 Tepidiformales bacterium
GCCGTCGCCGCCATTGCTGCCCGGCCCCGCGAGGACGATGATCCGGCGGCCCTCGAGCGTGCCCATGAGCATCCAGACCTCCTGCGCGATGGCGAGGCCGGCCTCTTCCATCATCTGCGCCTCAGTCGTCCCGGCCTGCACGGCAGCCTGTTCGAGTTCGCGCATCTGCGCCACGGTGACGAGTTTCATCGCAGTCCTTCTTCGGCTATGAGGCGGAGGGCGTTGTCGCCCCGCCGCGGAGAGTCTTCCCGTTCGGTCATCGCGCGTTCGCCCACGACGGAGGCGATGGCGTACTCCTTCGAGTGCGTGAGGCTGATTTCGAGCCCGGTCAGCTCGATCGCCTTCGCCCGCGCCGCCCCCCGCCCATAGAGGAAGACGAGCGGTTTGCCGCGGTAGTTCGGCAGGACTTCGATGTCGCGCCAGCCGACGCCGCGAACGCCCGTGCCGAGCGCCTTCATCACGGCCTCCTTGGCGGCGAACCGGGCGGCGAGTTCCGGCACCCGGCCGCGGCAGTGTGTGATTTCGTCGTCGGTGTATATGCGGTGCAGAAAGCGGTCGCCGTGGCGGGCGATCACGTCAGCGATCCGGTCGATTTCGATGATGTCGATGCCAACTGCGAACTTCGTAGCCATGACCGCGTAGCGTAGCCGCGCGCCCGGTAAGGCGGTAGGACGGCGGCCTCTAGTTGAGATTCAGCGGCGCTATCGGGCCGCGCACTCCTGTTTCGTCGTGGGCCATCGATCGTTGACCGCCAGGACGTCCTGGCACGCCTCGCTCACCTCGAAAGCGACATTCCAGAGCCGGTTGCCTTCCCCATCGGTGCCACCGCCGGAGAGCCGCCCCTCGGCTGGAACGGTCGCGCACGGTCCATCCGCGACGACTTCCGTATCTGCCGGCTCTCCGCACCCGGCCGGCGGCACGAACATGACCTGTGCCTCCCACGTCGATGAGGTGATGTCCCAGCCGAAGATGCTGACCCCGGACTTGGACTTGTAGATCCCGGTGACGATGCCGTGCGAGCCGTCCGCCGGCGGCGAGCTCAACTGCATCGCTGGGCCCTCGCTCGACGTTGTGGTGCTCGTCGTCGCGAATCCACCGGCGCCAACGGCCGCCACGCCGACAAGAATGAGCGCCACTATGGCGACCCCGACCCATGCAGTCCCACTCATCCCAGCACCTCCGCGGGAGAAAGCCTACCATCATCCCGCTGGCCGAACGGCTGTTCGCTTTGGCAGTTCTGCGGGCCAGCGATAGGCTGATGGCATGACAGCACAGGTAATCGATGGTGTTCCTATCGCGGCGGCCGTGCGCCGCGACGTTGCCGAGCGGGCAGCGGCCTGCATTGCCCGCGGCATCACGCCCGGCCTCGCCGCAATCCTCGTCGGTGACGACCCCGGCTCGATTAGCTACGTGACCTCCAAGACGAAGGCCTGCGCCGAGGCCGGCATCTTCTCCGAGACCTTCCGCCTGCCCGCGGAGACGACCCAGGAGGAGCTCCTGGGCCTGGTCGCCGACCTCAACGCCGACGACCGCTTCCACGGCATCCTCCCGCAACTTCCCCTGCCGAAGCAGATCGACGAGAACACGATTCTCAACGCGCTCTCGCCGGAAAAGGACGTCGATGGGCTCCACCCGGTGAACCTCGGCCGCCTGCTTCGTGGCGAAACTACCGGCGCCATCCCTTGCACGCCGAACGGGGTCATCGAGATCCTCCGCCATTCCGGCTTCGACCCGGCGGGCAAGCATGCGGTCGTCGTCGGGCGCTCCACGCTGGTTGGGCGGCCGCTAGCAGTGTTACTTTCGAACAAAATGGCCGGCGGCAACGCAACCGTCACCATCTGCCACACGGGCACGAAGGACCTCGGCGCGTTCACGCGCCAGGCCGACATCCTCGTCATCGCCGCTGGCCGCCCGAAGACGATCACGGCCGACATGGTCCGGCCCGGCGCGTTCGTCATCGATATCGGGACGAACCGGATCGAGGATGCCTCTCGCGAGCGGGGCTGGCGGCTGGTCGGCGATGCGGACTACCCGGCGGTGCGCGAAGTGGCAGGCTGGATCACGAAGGTCCCGGGCGGTGTCGGGCCTATGACGATCGCGATGTTGCTCGTTAACACAGTTCGGTCAGCCGAGCGCCGGGCTTTACCATAAGTAACGCAAAATCTTGTATGGGAAAGTTGCATAACGCGCCCAAAAAGCACTGGCGCGTGCGTTCCGGCTGATGCACGATGGCCGAACCGCCCGGAGGCAGGCAAAATTGGCTCCCACGTTTCCCCCAGATCGAATACGAATTTCTGACGATCTCCGCCCGAATGGCCCGCTGCAATCTTCACAATCGCGCGGCCCGGATCCTGTAGACATCGCCGCACAGCGGTGCATATCATAGCCCCGTTCTGTTTACCTGAGTATTTCGATCAGCTTCCGTCGTGACGAGATAGGAGAGAGATGATGGACACCCGCATTTCTCAATTTTTGAATTTCCTTGCCGTGGAAAAGAACGCTAGTGCGAACACTATTGCGGCATATAAGAATGATCTCACCCAGTTCTTGAACCATGTGAATCTTCCCACGAACAATTCCGAGTACGCATGGGAAGCAGTCACTGGCACAACTATTGTTGATTATGTGACGAACCTTCGTGACCGTAGCTACAAGGATGCGACCGTCGCCCGCAAGGTGGCCGCCGTGAAGTCGTTCTTCGGCTTCCTCCTCGCCGAAAAGCTCATCACCGTGGACCCGACCGAGAACCTCAAGTCGCCCCAGGTCGGCAAGACGCTGCCCCGCGCCCTCAGCGCCGCAGAGGTCGACGAACTGCTCGAACAGCCCGCCCGCCGCAACACCGTCGAGGCTCGCCGCGACAAGGCGATGCTCGAACTGCTCTATGCGACCGGCCTGCGCGTCACCGAACTCGTTTCGCTCGATATCAACGATGTCGCCCTCGAAAGCGACCCCGTGACCGTCCGCTGCATGGGTAAGGGCGACCGTGAGCGCATTCTCCCGCTCCACCAGCGCCCAACCGACGAACTCCGCCAGTACATCTTCCATGTGCGCCCACGGCTCGTTCGCAACCGCCGCGAGCCTGCCCTGTTCGTGAATCGCCGGGGAGAGCGCCTCACCCGCCAGGGCTTCTGGCTCATCCTCAAGACCTATGCCCGCGATGCGAACCTTGAGGCCGGGATCACGCCTCACACGCTGCGCCATACCTTCGCGACCCACATGCTCTCCGGCGGGATGCCGCTGCGAAACGTGCAGGATGCCCTCGGCCACGCCAGCATCTCCACGACCCAGATCTACACCCACCTCACCGACCAGCAAAAGCGCACCGAATACGACAAGGCTCACCCGAGGGCGTGAACGCGAACGCCGCCGCCGCGCTGCCCCCGGACCTGCTCGCAGCACTCTCCGGGCCCGCTGCGGCGCCTGCTCTGCGTGACCTCGACCAGGCTGGCCGCCTGGCGTCTCTCCTCCCCGAACTCGAACGCGGCCGCGGCTTCACCCAGCCCGAACTCCACTACTACGACGTCCTCGATCACTGCCTCGCGACCGTCGCGGCACTCGATGCCGTGCTCGGCGATGGCGAAGATGCGCGCGAGTTCCGCGAATCGGCGAGCTGGATCGACATCGATGGCTCGCTCGACCGCGAAATCGACGGCCTGCCGCTGGTCACCCTCCTGCGCCTCGCCTGCCTCCTCCACGATGTCGCCAAGCCCGATACCGCCGTCTTCCTCGAAGGCCGGCTTCGATTTCCCCGCCATGGCCCGCGCGGCGCTGAGCTGATGGCCGCCCATCTGCCCACGCTCGGGTTCGAACCGGCCAGCGTGCAGTTC
The DNA here is from genome assembly GCA_038256595.1 of Tepidiformales bacterium. Classification (GTDB taxonomy): domain Bacteria; phylum Chloroflexota; class Dehalococcoidia; order Tepidiformales; family Tepidiformaceae; genus JBBSKE01. The sequence continues at coordinate 3,828 of JBBSKE010000245.1, forward strand.
GTCACCGCGATGATTCGCTACCACCTTCGCCCGGGCGAACTGATCAAGGCCTGGCCGCCGACGGACCACGCCGTCCGCCGCTTCACGACGGCGCTCGATGGCCACGTGCTGCCGCTCATGCTGGTCAACCTCTGCGATGGCATGGCCACGCGCGGCCCCCGCTACACGCGCGAGAATTTCCGCCGCCACCTCCACTTCGTGAACTACATCGTCGCCCGCGCGCTCGCCGCCTTCCCGGAAGAAGAGGAACCGCTGATTTCCGGCGATGATCTGATCACCGAGCTAGACGTTTCCAGTGGACGCCTGTTGGGGGATGTCCTAGCATCCGTTCGGAGAGCTATTTCCGAGGGCACTGTGACCAGCCGGGACGATGCGCTGGCGCTGGCGAAGAAGGTCCTCGCAGATATGAGAGCGCGCGCCTAAACTCAACGGCGCCGACGCAGGAGAAACGCCATGGCTGCAATGTGGAGTGTCATCGCGTACACCGTGCTTACGGTGGCGGCCTTTTACTTCATCCTCCTTCAACCCGTCCTCAAGAAGCAGAAGGAAGCGAAGAAGGCCGTTCGCGAGCTGCGCATCGGCGACGAAGTGGTCACCGTTGGCGGCCTCATCGGCGAAGTCAAGGACGTCATCACCCCTGCGGATGGCCTCACGGAAATCATCCTCGAATTAGCCCCGGGGGTTCGCGTGCGCGCGACCACCGATGCTATTTCGCAACGTCTCACGACACTCGAACCCGTTGCGGCGGCAGCCCCGCGCAGCCCCGACGTTCAAATCCAGGAGGCCGTAGAGCCCCGTGCGTAGTAAATCAACAGTCTCCCTATTCATCTTCGTCCTCGCCCTGACCACCTTCTCCGTGATGGCTGTCTGGCCGAGCGATCCGACTCGCTACCTCCCCGGCAACTTTTGGCCGGAGGGCCGCGGCATCAAAATTGGAGACTGGGAGCGGGAAACCATGCGCCTCGGGCTCGACCTTCGCGGCGGCGCGCGCGTCGTTCTCGAAGCCCAGCCCCCCGAGGACTATGAGGGCGATATCGACAACGCCCTCGAAGGCGCCACCGACGTTATCGAGCGCCGCGTGAACTCCCTCGGCGTCACCGAGGCCGAAGTGCGCCGAGCAAGCAACAACCGCATCGAGGTTTCCGTCCCGGGCATCACGCTCGAAGACGCGCAGAACCTCATCGGCCGCACCGCGCAGCTCGAATTCCGCATCCTCAACGAGAACCAACAGCCCATCCCTGCCACCGGCGTGGTCGATGGGCAGACCCTCACGATGTCCGGCCAGTATCTGAAGTCAAACACCTTCGCCTCCCAGTTGGGCACCACCTATGCCGTGAACTTCGAGACAACCGACACGGGCGCGAAGCTCATGGACCAGATCACGAGCACGGCCCTCGCCTATGCCCGCGTCGGCGACCCACGCGGCCAGCTCCTGATCTATCTCGACGATGTCCTGATCTCGAATGCGACCGTCAACGGTGTCATCTCCAGCCAGGGCCAGATCACCGGCCAGGAATCGTTCACGGCCGCGACCGACCTTTCGAAGCTGCTCAACAGCGGCGCTCTGCCAGTCCCCTTCACGACTGTCCAGGTCAGCGAAGTCAGCGCCACGCTCGGCGAATCGTCCGTGCTGGATTCGGTCCACGCGGGCCAGGTCGGCCTCATCGCCGTCGCCATCTTCATGATTCTCTTCTACCGGCTGCCGGGTGTGGTGGCGGCGCTCGCGCTGGCCGTCTATACAGCCATCACGCTCGCCGTCTTCAAGCTCTTCCCGGTCACGCTCACCCTTTCCGGCATCGCCGCATTCGTGCTGTCGGTCGGCATGGCGGTCGATGCGAACATCCTGATATTCGAAAGAATGAAAGAGGAGTTGCGGCGTGGCCGAACCCTCAACTCGGCCATCGATATCGGCTTCCGGCGCGCCTGGAGCTCGATTCGCGACTCCAACTCATCGACGCTCATCACCTGCGTCATCCTCTACTGGTTCGGGGACCAGTTCGGCGCCGCGCTGGTCAAGGGCTTCGCCCTGACGCTCGCCATCGGTGTCGTCATCTCGATGTTCTCGGCCATCACGGTCACACGAACATTCCTCAAGATGCTCGTGGGCACCCCGGTGGCCCGCGTCCACTGGCTGTTCAACGCCGATGAGGTCCATCGCAAGGCAGTCGCTCCACCGGCCCGCCGGGCGGAAACTGGGGGTGGAAAGTAATGCTGGACTTTGCAGGCAAGCGCTGGTGGTACCTCTCCA
>JBBSKE010000246.1:0-6031 GCA_038256595.1 Tepidiformales bacterium
CCAGGAAGATGCGGGTCTGCGGGGACGCGCCAGAGCGAGACCTGCGCGCCATCGCGTTCGAGGACCATTGCGCCGCGCGCAGGCCGGCCCCCGGTAGCGATGACAAACTGCGCGGCCCTTCGGGCGCCGCCGGTGTCGCGGATAGTCACCTGCAACTCCGCCACCAGGGACGCGCCCGGCCGCCACGTCACCTGCCGATGCGAGAAGTTGACCACTCGCTCCCCAGCCGGGGCGATGGCAGCCGAAAGCAGCTCCTCCGCTCCGGCACCGAGAATGAAGGGCATGAGCGGCAGGGCGGAGTCGGTGAGTGCGACCGTCCGGGCGTGAATATCCATGCTTCCAGACTCGCAGCCCGCGCTAAGCGGTTCCTAAGGGATTCATGAGAATGTTCTTACTTTTCAGGCCGGCTCTGTGCGAGCGCGCTCCTTGTGTCTTCGAACGATCTTGCGTACTTTCCCGTTCGTATGAGCAGCCCCGAAGGTAACCCCCTGCGCCCCGAGCACTTCCGCCGTCACGACGAATCGCCGGACGACCAGTTCTATGCCCAGCCGCGCCTCGTCACCCATATCGACGACCGGGCGATCGCTGCGGCGACAGCGTTCTATGGCGACGTCTTCCCCGCGGATGGCCACATCCTCGACCTCTGTTCGAGCTGGGTTTCGCACCTGCCGAAGGATGCGACCTACGCCTCCGTCACCGGGCTCGGGATGAACCAGGCGGAGCTGAGCGCGAATCCCGTGCTCACCCGCCGGGTCGTGCAGGACCTGAACGTGAACCCCACGCTCCCGTTCAAGGACGCCGAATTCGACGGCGCAGTCATCACGGTCTCGGTGCAGTACCTCACGCGCGCGCCAGAGGTGTTCGCGGAGGTCGGCCGCTGCCTCAAACCCGGCGCGCCGTTCGTGATTACGTACTCGAACCGCTGCTTCCCGACGAAGGCCGTGCTCATCTGGCAATCCATCGGCAACCGCGAGCACGCGGACCTCATCGGGCTCTATCTGCGGCTGGCCGAGAAGTTCGGGCCCTCGCGCGCCTACGACCTGACGCCCCAGCCGGCCGGCAGCTCCGATCCGCTCTTCGCCGTCGTCGGCAACCGCATGATCTGAATGAATCAGGTCGCCGGGACGACGTGGATGTCCTCGAGCGGCAGTTCGACGCTCCAGCTCTTGCGGCCGGCCACCCCGAGCACTTCGTAGGGCCGCGAGGCAATCTCGACTTCGAGCACGGGACCGGGCCCGCCCGGCTGGAGCCGCAGGGTGTGCGTTGCCCCGTAGGCGAATTCCTCGACGATCGCCGCGCGCAGGATGTTCGCGCCGGTGGCATGGTCGCGCCGCAGGTTGATACGCTCGGCTCGCACGAGGATGTCCACGGCAGTGCCCGGCGACATCGCTTCCCCGGGGATGGGCGCGTGCAGCTCCATGCCTCCCACGTCGAGGGTCATCGATTGCTCGTTCGTCGCGGTGACCGAGCCGCGCCAGATATTCGTCACGCCCGTCAGTTCGCCGACGCGCCGGTTTCGCGGCCGCCGGAAGACGTCATCCCGCGGTCCGAACTGGAGGAGCTGCCCCTCATCGAACACCGCCAGCCGCCCGGCGAGCAGGTGGGCCTCCCGCAGGTCGTGGGTGACGAAGAGGATGGTCAGCCCGAGTTCGTCCTTGAGTCGCAGGAGCTCCCGTCGCAGGCCCGAGCGGAGGGAGTCGTCGAGGGCGCTGAAGGGCTCGTCGAGGAGCAGGAGCCGTGCCTCGCGTGCCAGCGCCCGGGCGAGGGCGACGCGCTGCTGTTGGCCTCCGCTCAGCGTCCGCGGCTTCCGCCCTTCGAAGCCGGAGAGCCCGAGCAGGGCGAGCAGTTCGCCCACGCGCGCGGCTTTATCTCGCCCGGCCGGGATTCCGAAGGCGACGTTCTCGCCGACGGTCATATGCCGGAACAGGGCGAGGTCCTGGACGACATAGCCGACGCCACGCTCCTGCGGGGGCAGATTCAGGTTCGCGGCGCTGTCGAACACTGGCAGTCCGTCGATTTCGATGCGGCCGACGTCGGGTCGCAGGAGCCCAGCGATCATCTGGAGGGTGATGCTCTTGCCCGCGCCGGAGTGGCCGAAGAGCACCACAATCTCGCGGTCCGCATCGAGTTCGGCCATGTAGGTGAAGGCGCCCAGCCGCCGCGTGGCCGAAAAGCGGACGCTCACGCGCTGCCCGCCGCTCGCCCCGCCGCCAGCCGGAAGAGCACCAGCACCGTCAGGGCCACCACCAGGAGCACGAGCGACAACGAAATCGCCCCCGCGAGACCGAGCGCGCTCCCTTCGAACGCCGAGATGATGGCGAGCGGCATCGTCTGGGTCTTGCCTTCGAAATTGCCGGCGAAGATGAGTGTCGCGCCGAGTTCTCCCATGGCGCGCGACCAGGCGAGAATCGTGCCCGCGAGCAGCGCCGGCCACGCCTGCGGGAGGATGACCCGGAAGAACGTCCGCGCGCGGGAGGCTCCGAGCGTCCAGGCGACCCGTTCGACGTTCGAATCGACCGCCTCGAAGCCACTTTTTGCGGCCCGGACAAAGAACGGCGCCGAGACCAGCACCTGCGCCATAATCACGGCAATCGTCGTGAAGCCGAGGGTGATGCCCGTCCAGGATTCGAGGGGTTCGCCGATCAGTCCGCGCCGCCCGAAAGCCGTCAGCAGCGCCACGCCCGCGACCGTCGGTGGGAGCACGATCGGCAGGTCGATAATCGCGTCCAGGAACGCCTTGCCGCGAAAGTTCGCACGCGCCAGGACGAAGGCGACCGGCGTTCCGAAGACGATGGCGATGATCACCGAAACCGTCGAGGTCCAGAGCGAGAGAATGAGCGCGTTCCGGGCGGTATCGGTGCGCCACAATCGCCAGGTCTCGCCGTCGTCGATGGCGCGGTCGATGAGCCCGGCGAACGGCAGGATGAAGAAGAGGGCGAACGCGAAAATCAGGAGGCCGACGACTGTGACCACGCCGCGGTCGGCGGTTCTAGCTCGGGTCATGTAGCGCCGGCCCTCCTGGACGTTCTGCCGCACTGAACATAGCCACCCGCACGCGTGAGCACCATATCGGCGGAGACAGCCACTACGGCGCCTGGAACCCGTACTTCACGAGAATCGCCTGGCCTTCGTTCGAAAGCAGGAAGGCGACGAACGCCTGCGCGACATCCTGCTCCTTCGACTCTTTGATGGTCGCAATCGGGTACTGCGCGATGACGTTGTACTGGGCCGGGATCTCGATCTTCCTGACGTCGTTGGCGGCGGCGCCGATGTCCGTGATGTAGACCACACCCGCGTCCGCCTCGCCGAGTTGCACCTTCGTCAGCACGGCGCGGACGTTCGCCTCTTCGCTCCTCAGGTTCGCAAGCACCTTATCGGAAAAGTCGGCGCTGATGCCGCCATTCGCCGCCGACGCTTTCGTCAGCACCTCGCGGGCGTAGCAGCCAATCGGCACCGATTGACCGGCGAGCACGAGCCTGGTGCCCGGCTTTGCAAGGTCGGCGAAGGACGAGATCGCCGTGTTGTCTTTCGGCACGACGACGACCGGCGAGTTGAGCGCGAAGGTCCTCGGGTCCGCCGCCAGGCCCTCGTCGGTCACGAGTTTCATGCTCGCCGGGTCGGCGGAGGCGAAGACATCGGCCGGGGCGCCCTCGTTTATCTGTGCCGCGAGCGCTGAGGAAGCGGCGAAGCTGAACGTGACCTCCGCCCCCGGGTTCGCGGCCGAGAACGCAAACCCGGCCTCTTTGAACGCCTCGGTCAGCGAAGATGCGGCGAACACGGTGATTTCTCCTTCTACCGGGACCGTCCCTGGCGACCCTGCGGTCGTGCTGCCGGTCGCCGCCGGGGTGGCTACCGGCTCGTCATCGTCTCCGCCGCAGGCCGCCGTGAGCGCGAAGAGCATCGCGACAGAGAGAAGCAGGGTGGGAAGGAGTGGGCGGTATCTCACGGCGGTCGTGCGTGCTGGCTTCATCGTTCCCTCTCGTGGGCAGTCCGGTTCCTGGCGTCGTCGAGTAGCCCCAGCACGGCTCAGAAGACCATCGGCTCGCGGGCGACGAACTCGTAAAGCATCGCGGGGCGGTGGGCGCCGAGCTTCTTCACCTCGCCGGTTTCGCGTACGATGCCGAGCCCGGTGACGCGCTTGCGAAAGTTCCGCTTGTCGATCGCCTCGCCGAGGATGACCTCGTAGACGTGCTGCATCTCGGTCAGCGTGAAGGCCGGCGGCAGCAGGCTGTAGACCACGTTCGTGTACTCGAGCTTGTTCCGCAGCCGCTCCTCCGCATAGGAGATGACGCGCTCGTTCGAAAACGCAAGCCCTGGCAAGCCGCGCACGGCATGCCTGGCCGGCCGCCACTCGAGGTTCGTCCGCAGCCGCGCCCGGGCGATATCGACCAGCGCAAAGTAGGCGACGACCACGTCCCCGGCGCCCTCGCCGAGCATATCGAACGAGTAGAGCTGTTCGAGGAAGACGTCGCTCACGCCCGTTTCGGCGGTCAGTTTGCGGGCAGCGGCACCATCGAGCGATTCGTCCGCGAGCAGCGCGCCGCCCGGGAGCGCCCACTGGCCAATCGCCGGTTCGGCCGCGCGTTCGATGAGCAGCACCGAAAGGCGCCCACGGTCAATCGTGAAAATGACAAGGACGACGGCGACACTCACGGTTTGAGTGTATGGCCTGCGGGTCAACAGCAGAATCGGGGCGGCCATTTGGCCCCGTTCGCCCGGCTGCTCTATGATGAACTTCCTACGCGGAGGGGTCGCATAGTGGCCTAGTGCGCCCGCCTGCTAAGCGGGTTCCGGTGTAAATCGGTCGAGGGTTCGAATCCCTCCCCCTCCGCCAGGCGACTCCTTCCTCGCTCCCCGAACACCCCCTGTGATGGCCATGCCGAAGAAATACTACTTGTGGACCGTTGGTTGCCAGATGAACCGCGCCGACAGCGATAAACTCGCTGCCGGTTTCGACCGCATGGGCCTGAAGGCGACCGACCGGCCTGAGCGCGCCGATATCGTCGTCATCAACACCTGCTCGGTTCGCCAGCACGCCGAGGATCGCGCCTACTCGAAGCTGGGCCGCATTCGCGAACTGAAGCAGGAGAAGCCGGACCTCAAGCTTGCGGTCATGGGCTGCATGGTCGGCCTGCGCACGACCGAACTCGAGAAGCGCTTCCCCTGGGTCGACGCCTTCGCCCGCCCGCAGCAGTTCGAACCGATCATCGAGCTAGTAGACGGCCCCACGGAGGACCTCGGCGGCGAATTCTGGCCGACAACCTATGCTATCCCCGAAGGCCCGACCGCATTCGTGCCGGTGGTCCATGGCTGCAACAAGTTCTGCACCTATTGCATCGTTCCTTATCGCCGCGGCCGCGAGAAGAGCCGCGTGATGTCCGAAATCGTGCGCGAGACGGCGTATCTCGTCGCGAACGGCGTGCGCGAGGTGACCCTCCTCGGCCAGACGGTCGAAGCCTACGGGCACGACCTCCCCGAGCAGCCGGACCTCGGCGACCTCATGCGCGAACTCTCGGCGATCGACCGGCTGGAGCGCATCCGCTTCCTCACGTCCTATCCGAAAGACATGACGCACCGCATCCTCGAAGCCGTCGCCGAACTGCCGAAGGTGATGGAGTGCTTCTCGCTGCCGGTGCAGGCGGGCAGCGACCGGGTCCTCGAATCGATGCGCCGCGGCTACACGAAGGCCGAATACCTCGAGAAGGTCGCCGAACTGCGCGACCTCATGCCACACGCCGCCATCACGACGGACATCATCGTCGGCTACCCCGGGGAGACCGAAGAGGACTTCGAGGAGACTATCGGCGTCCTCGAAACCGTCCGCTTCGACAAGGTGCACATCGCCGCCTACTCCCCGCGACCGGGCACAATCGCCTATCGCACGATGCCGGACGACGTCGCCCACACCCAGAAGATGGAGTGGGTGCATCGCGTCGAGGCAGTCGAAGGCGCCATCAGCCAGGAGATCAACTCCGGCCTCCTCGGGACCACGCAGCAGATCCTCGTCGAGGGCCTGAAGAATGACCTGCCC
>JBBSKE010000247.1:0-6022 GCA_038256595.1 Tepidiformales bacterium
CGCTATGAAGATTTCCGTAATCGAAGCTGAGACAAGGCTGGCCGAGTTGGCACGGTGAGCAGTGGAAGGTGAAGCGGTCATCCTCACTGTACCCGGGAGCCCGGACATACGGCTCACGCCAGTGAAGAAGGTCCCCGACCAGGAAGCTAGACTCGCAGCGATCAAGGCAATTCAAGCCTCGGCCGCCGCGAAGGCTACCCCGGGACCTAGCGCCAGGATTTTCTCTATGACGAGAATGGACTGCCCGCTTGATCGCGGTCGATACATCCGCCTTGATGGCAATTGTTCTCGGAGAACCAGAAGGGCGTGCCTGCACATCGATTCTGCTACCAGAGGCCGACATCATCATTTCGGCCGGAACTCGCGCCGAGGCTCTCATCGTTTCAGCGCGACGTTCAGTGAAAGACGACGTCCTCCAGCTAATTGATGACCTGGAGATGGTTGTTGTCGAAGTAACGAAAGAGTCAGCCCGGCGAGTCGGCAATGCGTACCGCGATGGGGTAAGGGCGTTCACCCGGCCGGCCTGAACTACGGGGACTGTTTTGCGTACGAAGTCGCGAAGGAAAACAACTGTCCGCTGCTGTACGTCGGCAACGACTTTTCGAAGACCGACATCACCAGCGTTCTTTGAGTTACGTCACAGGGGTCAGTCGCCAATGACCTCAAGGCCGCCACGCCTACTTGCCGCAGAGCGCCGCCAGCGTCGAGATCTCCCGGCCGCGGGCCCGCTGGACTTCGTCGCCAGCGAATCCGTGGGTGCAATAGCCGATCGAGATGCCGGTTTCGGGGTCGCCCCAGCCGATCTGGCCGCCTGCGCCACCGTGGCCGAAGGCTCGCGGTGAGGCTTCGCTGCCGAAGCCGCGATAGATCATGGTCTCGGGGTTGCCGGCGACCATCACCCCAAGGGCGCGGTTGATCGGCTTGCCGAAGAGCATATCGACGTGGTGGTCCTTCGTGCGCGGCTTCGTGCAGAAGTCGATCGTCTCCTGCTTCATGATGCGCGTGCCGTCCGCGGTGACGCCGCCGTTGATAAGCGGCTGGTAGAACATCGCGAGCGCCGCAGCCGTGGCAATTCCGCCGCCGCCCGGGATACCGGCCGAGCGGTATTCGGGCGTGTTGAAGTTGAGGATGGCGTTCGGCGTCACTTCGCCCCAGCCGCCGGGAGGCGGGACGGGCGGCACCGTGTGGACGACATCGGCAACGCGGAAGTCCAGCGGCTTCGGCAGTCCGAGGTAGAAGTCGGCGCCGATCCCGATCGGCTCGAGGATTCGCTCGCGCACGTACTGGCGCCATTCCTGGCCGGTGCGCTCTTCGATAATCTCGGCGAGCACCCAGTGGAGCGAACTCGGGTGGTATTCGAACTTCGATTCCGGCTCCCAGTTGAGGCGCCAGCGGCTGAAGGCGGCCCGGCGGCCCTCACGCGTGCCCCACTGGTTCGGACCCATCGGCGCGGTCGGGAAGCCGCCGATCATGAGGAACGCGGTCTCGACAGAGAGGACGTCCTTACCGTTCGTACCGAACTCGGGGATGATGTCGCACACGCGCTCGTCGAGGCTCAGCTTGCCGTCTTCGATCAGCGTCCAGACGGCCGCCGAGACCACGGCCTTCGTGCTTGAGAAGATCGTGAAGAGCGTGTCGGAGGTGACAGGCTTCGATTCGCCACCCTGGACCGCGTTGCCGAAGGTCGCGAACCCGGCGACTCTGCCGTGGCGGGCGATGGCGACGGTCGCGCCGGGGAGGGTGCCATCGTCCACATCGCGGCGAACGCGGGCGACCAGCGCATTCCAGCGTTCGATTGGGACGCCGGCATCTTGCGGATGTGCGGAAAGGAGTTCGGGTGGCAGCATCGGGAGCCCTCCAGCGAGTTGATGCGCACTCTACGCCTGTGACGGGCGATACCCAACTGCCGTGGAGCGTTCGCAGGCGCGCGCGTACCTTCGAACCAGAAATAGCACTGCGAACGAGGTGTTGCCTATGATCCCGGACCCGGAGATTCGCTCGAGCAAGGTGGTCTATTCCGGCCGCGTGTTCGAAATCGAGCAGTACGAAATCGTGATGCCGAACGGTGTCGAGACCACCCGCGAGATCCTGAAGCACCCCGGCGCAGTCTGTATGGTCCCGGTCACGGACTCGGGTGACCTGCTGATGGTGACCCAGTATCGGCTGGCGGTTGGTTCGCGGTTGTTGGAACTCCCCGCGGGGACGCTCGAAAAAGGCGAGGCGCCCGAAGACTGTGCGGGGCGCGAACTGCAAGAAGAGGTCGGCCACCGGGCGGCTTCGATCGAACCGTTGGGCGGGTTTTATGTCGCGCCGGGGTATACGAGCGAGTACATCCATCTCTTCGTCTGCACGGGCCTGGAGCCCGCGAGCTTACCGGGCGACGAGGACGAAGATATCGAAATCGAAAATGTCAGCATCGAGCAGGCGCTGGCTCACATCGAAAATGGCCTGATCCGGGACGCCAAGAGCGTGATTGGCGTGCTGCGCTATGCCCGCATGCGCAATATCGCGGCAACATTGTGAAGGAGCCCCGGAATCTATAGCTGGAATGAATAGCTTCGCGTTGCTGGCATGATGGCGCGGTCGTAGGATGCAACCGGGCTGCCCTTTTCGGCCGTCTTTTCGTTGTCTTTTGAGGGGGGATGTGCATGGCGCAGTCAGTCGCCGCTCCGCACAAGCGTGGCTTCCTTTCCACGCTGAGGACGGACGCTTGGTGGTTCGAACCAGTCCTTGTCGCGATCAGCCTGTCGATTTTCTTCGGTTGGCTCACGATCAGCATCTTCTTGGACGGCGTGGGGCACTACGAGATCGGGCCGTACATCACGCCCGTCTTTGAGCCGCTCTTCTCGGGGTTGGACAGCAGCAACCTCCTCATCTCGCCCGGCCTGGTCGTGCTCCTCGGCCCCGTGCCGTTTCGAGCGACCTGCTACTACTATCGCCGGGCCTACTACCGCGCGTACCTCTTGAGCCCGCCCGCCTGCGCGGTCGGCGATGTCGGCAAGACATACAAGGGCGAGAGCATCTTCCCATTCATCCTCCAGAACCTGCACCGGTTCACGATGTATGTGGCGCTGCTCTTCGTGCCCATCCTCTGGTACGGCGCGGCTCACGGTTTCTACAACACCCACGACACCGGCCCCGACGGCCAGGCGCTTTCGACCGGCTTCGGCATCGGCGTCGGCACGCTCTTCCTCGTCGTGAACGCCTTCTGCCTGATGATGTACACGTTCTCCTGCCACTCGCTGCGGCACTTCGTGGGCGGCAGCCTGAACCAGTTCAGCAAGAACGGGCAGACGCGGTTCCGCAAGAAGATCTATGACAAGGTGACGCTCTTCAACCACCATCACCGCTTCTGGGCGTGGACAAGCCTTCTCGTGATCGTGGGGACGGATGTCTACATCCGCCTCGTCGCATCCGGGAAGATCACCGACCTGAACACCTGGAGTGGGTTCTAAGTATGGCCGAATACGAACAGCACGAATACGACGTTGTCGTCATAGGCGCGGGCGGCGCCGGCCTCCGGGCCGCCATCGAAGCATCCTCCATGGGTGCGCGCACGGCGCTGGTCTGCAAGTCGCTCCTCGGCAAGGCCCACACGGTCATGGCCGAAGGCGGCATCGCGGCGGCCATGGGCAATGTCTGGCCGGAAGACAACTGGAAGGTCCATTTCCGCGACACGATGCGCGGCGGCAAGATGCTGAACAACTGGCGCATGGCCCAGATCCACGCCCAGGAAGCTCCCGACCGCGTCCAGGAACTCGAACGCTGGGGCGCCCTCTTCGATCGCACGAAAGACGGCCGCATCCTCCAGCGCGACTTCGGTGGCCACCGCTACGCGCGCCTCGCCCACGTCGGCGACCGCACAGGCCTCGAGATGATTCGCACGCTCCAGCAACACGCGGTCCATCGTGGCATCGACGTCTTCATGGAGTGCACGATTTCGAACCTGTTCAAGGACGGCGAACGGATCTCCGGTGCGCTCGGCTACTGGCGCGAAAGCGGCAACTTCATCCTCTTCAAGGCGAAGTCGGTCGTGCTTGCCACGGGCGGTACCGGCAAGGCGTTCAAGATCACCTCGAACTCCTGGGAGTACACCGGCGACGGCCATTCGCTCGCCTACACGGCCGGCGCGGACCTGATCGACATGGAGTGCATCCAGTTCCACCCGACTGGCATGGTCTGGCCGCCCAGCGTGCGCGGCATTCTCGTGACCGAAGGCGTCCGCGGCGACGGTGGCACGCTCAAGAACTCCACCGGCGAACAGTTCATGTTCAACTACATCACCCCGTACTTCGCGGCCGAAACGGCAGACTCCATCGATGAAGCGGAGCGCTGGTACGAAGACAAGAAGAACAACCGCCGAACGCCAAACCTGCTGCCTCGCGACGAAGTGGCCCGCGCAATCAACTCCGAAGTCAAGGCAGGCCGCGGCAGCCCCCACGGCGGCGTCTTCCTCGACATCGCGAGCCGCCGCAGCTCCGAATACATCAAGCGCCGGCTGCCTTCGATGTACCACCAGTTCTTGAAGCTGGCCGACGTCGATATCACGGCGGTTCCGATGGAAGTCGGCCCGACGATGCACTACATCATGGGTGGCATCCGCGTCGAAGCCGACACCTGCGAATCGACCGTCCCGGGGCTCTATGCCGCGGGCGAGGCTGCAGGCGGGATGCACGGGGCGAACCGCCTCGGCGGCAACTCCCTATCGGACCTCATCGTCTTCGGACGGCGCGCCGGCATGGCTGCTGCCGAAGCCGCGAAGAAGCTCCCGGGCATGCCCAAGGTCGACCTCGAAGAGGTGGACAAGGCACGCGCAATCGCCCTCAGCCACTTCGACAACGAAGGGGCCGAGAACCCGTATTCGATCCAGAAGGACCTCCAGGAGTCGATGCACACGCTGGTGGGCATCATCCGCAACGAGCCCGAGCTGGACGAGGCGCTGAAGCACATCGAGCAGTACAAGGAACGCGCCCTGCACACCTCGGTCGAAGGGCACCGCCAGTACAACCCGGGCTGGCACCTCGCGATGGACCTCAAGTCCATGCTCATCTGCTCGGAAGCCTCTGCCAAGGCCGCCCACATGCGCAAGGAAAGCCGTGGCGGCCACACCCGCGACGACTACCCGGAAACCGAGGCCGAATGGGGCAAGTACAATGTCGTTATCCGCAAGGATAAGGACGGCCAGATGTCCGTGACGCGGGAGCCACTGCCGGAGATGCCGGCAGACCTGGCAGAACTCTTCCAGGAGCAGAAGTAATGGCCAACTATACGATGCGCGTCTTCCGCGGCGACACCAAGGAGTCCGGCGGCTACGTCGACTACAACGTCGATGTCGAAGAGGGCCAGGTCATCCTCGACGTCATCCACACGATCCAGGCCACGCAGGCGGCGGACCTCGCGGTTCGCTGGAACTGCAAAGCCGGCAAGTGTGGCTCCTGCAGCGCCGAGATTAATGGCAAGCCGGCGCTCATGTGCATGACGCGCATGAACCTCTTCGACCCGGCCGGCACGCCAATCACGGTCGCGCCGATGAAGACCTGGCCGCTGATTCGCGACCTCGTGACCGATGTGTCGTTTAACTACCAGGTGGCGAAGACGATCCCGGCGTTTACTCCGCGCGCTCCCGACGCCGACGGCATCTACCGGATGATGCAGGAAGACATCGACCGCGGGCAGGAATTCCGCAAGTGCATCGAGTGCTTCCTCTGCCAGAACGTCTGCCACGTCATTCGTGATCACGAAGAGAACAAGCCGAACTTTGCCGGGCCGCGCTTCTTCGTACGGTTGGCCGAACTCGACATGCACCCCCTCGACACGGTGGACCGCCTGCCGCTCGCTCGCAAAGAAGCCGGAGTGGCTTACTGCAACATCACCAAGTGCTGCACGGAAGTCTGTCCGGAAGACATTCACATCACCGACAACGCGATCATCCCGCTGAAGGAGCGCGTCGCCGACCGCTACTTCGACCCGCTGCGCTGGATTGGCCGCAAGTTCAAGGGCGGCAAGTAAGCCTCACCCTCGA
>JBBSKE010000248.1:0-6008 GCA_038256595.1 Tepidiformales bacterium
GACCTCGGCGCCGAGGTGGCCCAGGATCCGGGCAGCCATAGGGCCTGCGATCGCGACGCCGCATTCAATGACGCGGATGCCAGAGAGTGGATGCATTGCCCTCGTCCTCCCGGGCCGCCAGCGGCCCCCGAATACTTCCGCAGTTTGCACCGCCCAGTTGGCGCCGGCAGCGTTCGCCACCGGCAGGTTGTTAGCGCGACCCTCGCAGGCGCGGGTCGAATTCGTCACGAAGGGCATCGCCGAACATGTTCATCGAGAACACGATCATGGCGAGCGCGATCGTCGGGGCTACGAGCAGCCACGGGGAGATGAGCATAAAGACTCGTCCCTCCGCGCTCATCATTCCGCCCCACGTCGGGTCTGGCGGTGGCACGCCATATCCGAGGAAGCTGAGCGAGGCTTCGGCGACAATATTCGCCCCGATGCCGATAGAGAAGAGGACCGCGATGGTCGGGAAGATATTTGGCACGATGTGGAGGAAGATAATCCTCGTGTGCGTCGCCCCAATCGACCGCGATGCTTCTATATAGGGAAGGTTGCGCACGCCGATAACGGCACCGCGAATGACGCGTCCAAGGGTCAACCCGCCGCGCACCGAGAGCGCAATGATCACGTTCGTGATGCTCGGCCCGAGCACGATCATGATGCCGATGAGCATGATTAGCGGCGGCACGGCCTGGGCCGTGTCGATCAGCCGTTGCATCACGAAATCGACGGTCCCGCGCATGTACCCGCTGATCGACCCGAGCACCGTGGCGATGGCGACCGAAATGAGCGTCGCGCCGATGCCCACGTAGAGCGAAATGCGCGCGCCGATGATGACCCGGCTCAGGGAGTCACGCCCGTAATTGTCGGTCCCGAGCAGGTTGTTCGAAGTTGGCCCGGAAAGCGATGGGCCGACGTTGTTCACGGTCGCTCCATAAGGCGCGACCTGGTCCGCGAAGATCGCGACGAGAACGAAGAGAATGATGACCACGAAGCAGACGGCACCCACCGGCTGCCGTTTGCTAAAGCGAATGATCGCCTTTTTTGTGCGACTGGCGAGCGTCGTTCGTTCGCGCCCAAGTTCGCCACCCCATGCCTGGACTCCGCTTTCATCGAGCATGCTCATGACGTCTTCACCCGTGGGTCGATAAGTCCGTAGGAGATATCGACGATGAGGTTCGTGAGAATGACCAGCACGCCGGCCACGACTGTGATCCCCTGGACCATCGGGTAGTCCCGTGTTCGGACGGCGTTGAGGAGCTCCTGGCCGATGCCTGGCACGCCGAACACCTGCTCCAGCAGCACCGTCCCCGAAAGAAGCGCGCCCATCTGCAGACCGAAGAGCGACACCACCGGCAACAGTGCGTTTCGCAGCGCGTGGCGAAGGACCACCGGCCGCCCTCGGAGGCCTTTCGCTCGAGCTGTCCGGATGTAGTCCTGGCTGAGGACCTCGATCATCGTCGTCCGCGTGAGCCGCATGAGGCTGGCACTCAGCCCGAACCCAAGAATCAACGCGGGCGTGATGAACTGGGCGACGTGCCCGCTGAGCCCCTCGCCGATGGGCGTATAGGTCAGCGGCGGCGACCAGCCCCACCAAAGGGTCGGGAAGACCACCACCATCGTCGCCAGGGCGAAGTTCGGGATGGTCAGGCCCAGGATGGAGCCGGAGCGCAGGGCGTAGTCGAACAGGCCGCCGCGAAAGACGGCCGAGAGCACGCCAATGCCCACGCCCGAGACTACGCCGATGACCAGCGAGAGCATCGCCAGCTCAAGCGTGATGCCGATTTCGCTGAGAATGACGTCCGTCACGGGCCGCTTCGACCAGAGCGAATTGCCAAGGTCGCCACGGGCAAGCCCGACGGTGTAACTGACAACCTCTTCCGGGATGGACTTGTCGAGTCCGAGCTCTTTTTCGATCTCGGTTGTGGAGACTTCGCCGCCGCGCCCGCCTGAATCGGCCAGCAGTATATCCACCGCGTCGCCGGGGAGGAGGCGGATGAGGAAGACGACGAAAACGATCAGCAACAGGATGGTCGGGACGATCCCGGCCAGCCGTGCCATGACGTACTTGAACATGAAGCGCCTCTCTCGGTTGTGTCGATGTCACCCTGTCCCGGCGAAAAGGTTTGGCCGGGACAGGAGATCTCGCGCAGCGCACTAGGAGCGTTCGAGCCAGACATCCTTGAGGTTGTAGCGAACCTCGTAGGCGCCGGTGCCGGTCACCAGGCCGTAACCAGTCGCGCCCTTCACCTGCTTGCCATACCAGACTGTCGCGGCGATGGCGTTGAAGCGGGCCATCGGCATCTCGTCGATGAGGGTCTTTTGGACGCCGATCAGGAGCTCCTTGCGCTTGGCGCTGTCGAGTTCGGCGGCGGCCTTGGCAATGCCGTCATCGACACTCGCGTTGACGTATTTACCGTAGTTGCGGCTGCCCTTGGAACCGTAGTGCGCTTCGACTTCGGTGACGGCGTCGGAGAAGCCGCCAATAGCGTAGGAGATGCAATCCCACTCGCCCTTGACCTGTTGTGCCGCGAAGGCGGGCGCGTCAGCTGGTGCGTCGATGCTCACGTTGATCGCTGGCCAGAGCTTCTTCAGGTCGTCCATCGCGCGCACGACTGCCTCGTAGTTGGCGGAAGTGGGCACGTTCGAAGAGGGCAGGAATTTGAAGGTGATGTCGCCACTCGGGAAGCCTGCAGCGGTCATCAAATCCTTTGCGGTCTTGCGGTCCGCTTCCTTCGTATCCGGGTTGTAACCGGCCGTCTTTGCGATTTCGCTCGAAGGGATAGCCTCCGGGAAGCCGGTCAGGGGCCCTGACCAGTCCCAGTAGCCCGCGCCATAGAAGGAGTCGGAGATGTTCTTGTAGTCGATCGCCATGAAGATCGCGCGGCGGATGCGCATGTCATCGAACGGCGCGCGCGCTGAATTGAAGCGGAAGTGGCCCCAGAGGTTGGAAACCCACTTCTCCTCGCGATAGTTGTCCGTCAGCTTCTTCAGCGCTTCACGTTCAGGCTTGTTCGGGCTCTCGAACATGTCGATGTCGCCCTTTGCGAAGGCCGCCTGCGCCGACAGCCGGTCGGAATACTGGATCATCTCGATCTTATCGAGGTATGGCAGCGGTGACTGCCAGTTTCCCGGGACAGCGCTGAGCACCGCCTTCTGCTTGATACTCCAGGAGTCGATGGTGAAGGCGCCGGTGCCGACCAATTTTGTGGCATCCTTGAAATCGCCGCCATTCTCGATAAAGTCCTTTGGCGCGATGTTGTTGCGGAAGTCGGCGAGTCCGTTCATAAACCCGCTGCTTGGCGCGGTCAGCTTCACCCGGACAGTAGCGTTATCGATAGCGACCGCCTCGTCGAGGTTCGGCAGCGTCGAGCGGCGCGAGTAGAGCGCGACCTTGTCCGGCGCATATTTCCCGGTAATGCGGTTGATGTTGTAGGCCAGGTCCTCGGCGGTGAAGGCGCGGCCGTTGGTCGGCGGCTTGTTGTGCCAGTTCACGTTCGGGCGCACGTGGAGAATGATCTCCCGGCCGTCGGCGGGGATCTCCCACTTCTCGACGAGTTCGCCTTTCAGTCCGCTGCCATCCGGCAGCATGTGCACGGCCTGGTTGCCGATCACCTCCCAGATGAGGCCGGCAGAGGTCAGGGAGAGGTGTGGGTCCCAGACGTCATCGGCGGTCAGCAGGATCGGCATCTTGAGGGTGCCGCCCTTGACCGGCTGAGCGGCAGTCGTCGCCTGGGCGACGGTGGTCGGGAGAGAGATGCCCGCCGTGGCCGGCGTATCTCCCGCGCCGCCGTCATCGTCGTCGCCGCCACAGCCAACCAGGCCGAGGCCGGCGGTGCCTATTCCAGCGGCCGCGCCCGATGTGAGGAAGCGCCTCCTGCTGAGGCCAGGGTGTCTTCGCTGCCAGTAATCAGAGCGTTCCATTTCTTTCCCCTCCGTCCCTGTGTGCGTCAATTGGATTCATCGATGTATTCGATGAGAACGCTTGCAGGGAGAATGAACGGACGATACAGTCCCAGTTAACCAGCATGCAAGGCTATGTTCGTCTCAATAATGAGATTGGCAAGGCAAAGGAGGCATGGCGTTTATGGATTCAAGGGGCAATGCATTCGACACTGTGTGGGTGAGGTTGGCTCTGGTGTGAACGCGGTTCAGAACCACCTTCCCGATGCACAAATCCTCACGCAGGAACGGTAGCGACTCGTGGCCTACAGCACGGTGTACGGACTGGACATCATTCGTTTCCTCGCCGAACAACCGGCCCCAGTGGCAATGAAGGACATTGTTGAATCAACTGGTATTGCCCGCGCAACAACCTATCGTGCGGTCGAAGAGTTAACACGTGCTGGCTACGTCCAGGCGTCCGGCAATCCGAAGAAGTTTCGCCCGACCTGGAAAGTGGCACAACTTGGCCTCTTGATGCTCAGCCACAATCGCACACGCGAAGTCGCCTTGAGTAACATCCTCGGTCTCTCCGCCGCATCCGGTCAGTTGGCATTTGTATCGTTCCTCGAAGGCAACGAAACGGTCTTCACCGATTCCGCAGAGGTGATTGGCGAACGCATTAGCATCCACTCCACCGGGACCAGATTGCCGACACTCACGACTGCGTCCGGGCGAGCCATCCTCTCGCATTGCGCCCCCGCCCACGTCGAGGCCCTCATCGAGATGGGCATTCCCAGGGCGACGCCGCTGACCAAGACGAACCGTGACGAGATGCTCCTCGAACTCGAATGTTCCCGCGACCGGGGGTTCGGGCTTTCGGACAACGAGGCGATTTCCGGGACGGTTTCGATCGCCTCCGCGGTCTGGGATGGGCCGGGCGAACCTTCGGCCGCCGTCGGCTTATCGATACATAACCAGGCCGGACCCGAAGTCGTCCAACGCTACGGCGACATGGTTCGCGGCTGGGCGCGCAAAGCATCGACCGAACTCGGTCACCGCCCTTTGACCCCCATCGCCTGATTTCTTTTGGCGGGCACGGACGGCTGAAACATCTGATGACGGCGTTCCGGGACGAGTGCCGGCACGGTGACCACCCGCTAACCGGGAATCCGTTATGGGAAGCCCGCGTAAGCTTCGGCGCGCTGCTGGCTGTACCGCCGCCCTGCCGCCGGGGATACTCGATCCTGGTCGGCTGGGCCGTGGGAGGAAAGATAACGATGCAGTTCCGAAGATTCGCGCTGGTGGCAATGGCCGCCTGCCTCCCGATGCTCAGCCTTGCCTGTGGCGATGGCGGCGACGACGACGCAATGCCCACGACCGCTCCCGCTTTGACCACGTCCGGGGACGGCACGCCGGCGGCCACTACTCCGACTGTCGAGTTCACGCCTGTCGCCTTCGACCCGGCGGACCAGGAGTACGCCGCGAAGCTCTGTAGCGCCTTCGATAACTACGCAGCGGGCGTGTCGGCGTTGCTCGCCAGCGACCCGGCGATCAGCAAGGACATCAACAAGCTGCTGGTCGGGCTCGCCCCAGTGCTCGAGGCCCTTCGCGACGCCGTCCGCGCTTCCAACCCGCCAGCGGCTGTCCGGCCGTATCACGCGGCGGTCGAGCAGAGCGTGCAGACGTTGCTCGTCGCGGTACGCGAAGGCCGCATCGCCGACATCACGGATTTCGGCACCGAACTCGGCGTTGCCCAGCCCCCGAAGGACATCGAGGACCGGATGCGGTCGGCCGGGCAGGCCGCCCCCGAATGCGAGGGGAACGACCTCTTTTTCACCGACCAGCTCCCCAAAACTGGATAGCGACATCTATGTACTTCGCCGCCGCAGCAACCGGCGGCTGTGTCCTGGGCGCAGACTCCCTGTACCCTGCGCTGCATGAGCCAGGACCAGGATTCGAGAGCCTCGCGGCCGCGCGCCCCGAGACGGCAGCAGGTCGTCATCCTCAAGGGCCTGCCCGGCTCCGGGAAGTCCACCTGGGCGCGGGAGCAGCTCCTCGCAGGCAAGGGCCGCATCAAGCGCATCAATAAAGACGACCTCCGGGCGATGCTCGATGCGGGTGAATGGTCGGCAAAGAAC
>JBBSKE010000249.1:0-6004 GCA_038256595.1 Tepidiformales bacterium
ATATCTCCCAATACAAGCTGGGCGGCGTCGCGGTCGAAGATGCGAGCGATGACGTCTACCTTGGCAATATCTGGCCAGCACTCACACCGTTCATTTCGAGCGGACAACCCGTGTTGCTGCAGCCGAATCCGAACGACCTCGCGCCGAGCTGGCGCGTGACAAAGGGCACCGCTGAAGGTGGAAGGAATGGCGTTTTGGAATGGACGACACCGGCTGAGCCCGGCGAACAATCGGTATATCTCACGCTGAGCGACGGCGTGGCGCGCTTCGAAAGCGTCATTGTGGCGAACATCCAGCAGCGCGACGCCCGCACTCCTGTGGCTGGGGGCCGCTAATGGCAGCCTCCCGGATGCGAATCACTGGCGGCACTGCGCGCGGCGTGCCCCTCACCGAACCACGGGGCGTGCGGCTTCGCCCGACCTCCGGCCTCGTGCGTGAGGCGATCTTCAACATCCTCGGCGACGAAGTGCAGGATGCGCGCGTGCTCGATATCTACGCCGGCACGGGCTCCCTCGGCATCGAAGCGCTGAGCCGTGGGGCGGCGAGTGTCATTTTCGTCGAAGGAGAGGCCGCTTCCTGCACGGCTATCCACGCCAGCCTCGCTCGCACACGCTTCACCGCCTCGGCGAAGGTGATGCGTGGCCGCCTGCCTGGTGCTATCTCTTCGCTCGAAGGTCCGTTCGACCTGATCCTCATGGACCCGCCCTACGCCGACGAAAGCGCGCCCGAGACGCTCATCCAGGTCGCCTCGCTGCTCGCGCCGGGGGGCGTTGTCGTCTACGAGCACGGAAGCAGGTACAATCCGCCGGAGCGCCCGGGAACGCTGCAACTCAGCGACTCGCGCGTCTACGGTGACAGTGCAATAGCGCTGTACCGCCACAAGGAGTCGGAATGAGGATTGCGATCTACCCGGGTGGCTTCGACCCGGTGACCAATGGCCATATGGACCTGATCACCCGCGCGACGCTAATTTTCGATAAGGTTGTGGTTGCCGTCGTTCGAGGACGCGACAAGAGCACACTGTTTACCTGGGACGAGCGGATCGACCTCCTGCGAACTGCTACGGCGCACCTTCCGACGGTTGAAATCGAAGGATTCGAAGGCATGACCGTCGAATTCGCGCGCAAGAAAAGCGCGGTCGCGATCGTCCGTGGCATTCGCGCCGTCACTGACTTCGAATCGGAATTCGACATGGCGTTGATGAACCATAAGATGGCCCCGGAGATCGAATCCGTCTATCTAATGGCCGGCCAGGAGTATCTCTACATCAGCGCGAGCCGAATTCGCGAAGTATCGAAGCTGGGCTACGACGTCGCCGACCTCGTCCCCACAAATGTGCGCACCGCCCTGCGCGAACGATTGGGAATGGACGCCCGGTAACCCGGGATGCAGATGGAAATTTTCTCGCTCATCGATAGCCTCGAAGAATTGGTCGTCCAGGCCCGGAGATTGCCGGTGGGCGGGAATCTCGTCGTCGATCGCAAGCGCATGTTGGACCTTGTGGACCAACTACGGCTCACCATCCCATCCGATATGCAGGCAGCGACCACCGTACTTTCCCAGCAGGAACAGATCCTGTCCGAGGCTCGCAGAGAAGCCACCGGGATTGTGGAAGAGGCAGAAGCGGAACGCATTCGCCGCCTCGAAGAGAACCAACTCGTGCGCGAAGCCCGCGAACGGGCGCAACACCTGATTATGAATGCGGAAGACCAGGCACGAGAGACGATTACCGAGGCGAATATGACCGCCGCTGCCTATCTTTCCGAAGCTGCCGAGGCAGCCGCCCGCCAGCTCGACGATGCAGACCAGTACGCCCTCGGAATACTACGCCGCGTGGAATCCCAGATGGCTGGAATCGTCGCCTCAATTCGCGTCAGCATTGATGGGCTCGAAGAGCAGCGCTAGGCCGGTACTGAACGTCATTCCCCTCGGCTCGAAAGCGAAGGACGCTCGATGGCCACCGGCCTTCCTGAGCAGACGCAAACCTGACCTTTACTGGGACTCCAATACGCGAACCGCCGGCCGTTTTTGCCACTTTGTTACTGGCGGCTCGTGAATTCTTGGGTATACTGACAGCGGATCAGGTATTCGATGCACAAACGCATTATTGAAACCAACTGATTCCCACCATCCGCAACTAACCGTTCCCCAGGAGACCCAACGCAATGGCAAAGTTCAGCAAGGTTCCAGAAGCACAGGCGCCCCGTCCCATTCGGCAGTCCGGCCGTCTCGCCCTCCGCATGCGCCAATATGAAGAACACATCGGCCAGGTGAAGCCCGGCGAAGTCGGCAAACTGGTTCCCGAATCCGGCGAAACTGCCCGCGGAATTGCCCTGCGCGTCGGTCGCGCTGCACGCCGCATGAACAAGGCTGCCGAGACCTGGATGGTTGACGGAGCCGTATACTTCAAGCTCTCCTGATTCCACTCCGTCGTGAACCGCGAAAGCGGACACAAAAATAGGGAGCCAAATGGCTCCCTATTTTGTTATGTTGCTCCTGTACTGTGCGCTACGGGTTCGTGCGCTCTTCCGATGACACCAGCGCGAACGACGGCGATTCGCGGCGATTCATCCTTGCCGAAGAGAACGATGGCAACGGTGCGTCCGGGTCATCAGCGCCAACAGTGGCAGCGGCTTCACCCTTGCGCGATGCGCGTGTCGGCGGTGCGATCGCTGGCGGATTCCCAACTTCGACACTGCCCTGCACTGTCGCGCCTTCTTCCACTGCGAGAAGCCCGGCCTTAATCGTGCCGTGAACAACCGCAGTGGTCGCGAGGTCCAACCGGCCGCTGCAGACGATATCGCCTTCAATGCGGCCGCGAATCGTTGCATCTCGCGCCTGCAGCTTCGCACGCGCTACTGCGTCTTTCTCGATCGTCAGCCGGCCGCGACAGATAACGTCGCCCCCGATGCTGCCGAGGATGCGCAGGTCCTGGTCCGTTTCGAACTTTCCTTCGAACGTCGAATTCCCATCGATAATGGATTCATTGACGACGGCCGGAGCTTGATCCGCCCGGCTACGCGTGACAGTGGTGCCTTCCGGCGGGCTTTGTGGTTCCTGTGCCATGTAAGAATTCTCCTGGAACTTCTGTTCGCTGTGTTCGAGGTCCCCGGGAGGAGTTCCCTCTCGAACGTCGTCGTCGTCTGCAGCACGGTAGCGATAATCCCGAGGTGTTTTCTTCAGCTGCATGCTCTCTCCTTGCAGTCCGCCGGCGGGGAATCGAAAAGGCAACGTGGGAGCGCGGACACTGCCTGGCCACTGCACAATATCTCGCCTAATACAGGCTGTCCACAGACACGTTAAGCTGCTGCACTTTCCGCCAGAGTTTTGACACTCCGGTTACGAAAGTCCAGCGTTTCGACCCCGCCGAATTCAGACCACCAGGTTCAGGAGCCTCCCCGGGACATAAATAATTTTGCGCAGCTCCTTGCCGTCGATCGCTGCTGCGACCTTCGGCAGGGCAAATGCAGCCGCCCGGGCGGTCTCTTCCGTCGCGTCGAGGGCCAGCGTCATGCGCTCGCGCACCTTGCCGTTCACCTGGATGACGAGCTCGGCCTCGTCGTCCGCGGCGAGGCTTGCATCGAACGCTGGCCAGCTCTGCTGGTGGACCGAATATTCGCCGCCGCGCACCGCCCAGAGCTCCTCGGCGATGTGCGGCGTCACCGGCGCCATGAGCGTCAGCATCGTCCGGATCGCTTCGTTCCAGGCAGCGGAGCCCTCAGCCTGTTCGCGCACCCTGTAGAGCGCGTTCGTCATCTCCATGAGCGCCGCGATGATCGTGTTGAACTGGAACTCTTCGAGGTCCCGCGTGACGCGCTCGATGGTCCGGTGGGTTACCCGCTGGATGGCTCGCGTGACCTCTGGCGGGGCATCGACGCCGCCCGTTGCCGGGTCGCCCGCGAGCGTCCAGACGCGATGCAGCCAGCGCACGACGCCCTGGATGTTCTCCGTATTCCAGGGACCGCCTTCGGACCACTGGTAGCCGAACATCAGGTAGGCGCGCACGGTATCAGCGCCATAGGTGCGAACCTGCTCGTCCGGGTCCACCACGTTGCCGCGACTCTTGCTCATGCGCTGCCCGTCCGGCCCCAGGATCTGGCCTTGCGCGCGATCCTGCTGCATCGGCTCCGAGCCCTTCACGACGCCTAAATCGCGAAACGCCTTGTGGAAGAAGCGCGTGTAGATCAGGTGCATCGTCGCGTGTTCGGCGCCACCCGTGTAGGTGTCGACCGGCATCCAGTAGTCGTACTCTTCGGGGTCGAAGGGTCCGCCGGTGTAGTGCGGGCTCAGGTAGCGCAGGTGGTACCACGACGAGCACATGAACGTGTCCATCGTGTCCGTGTCGCGTTCAGCCTTGCCGCCGCAGCCGGGGCAGGTGGTGAAGCGCCAGGTCGGGTGCAGCTTCAACGGACTCTCGCCCGTCGGCAGCCACTCGACGTCCTCTGGCAGGAGCACTGGCAGTTCGTCCTCGGGCACTGCCTGGATCCCGCAGGAGCCGCAGTAGACCACCGGGATTGGCGAACCCCAGTAGCGTTGCCGCGAGATTAGCCAGTCGCGCAGCCGATAAGTGACCGCCGTCTCGCCGGCACCATGCTCCGAGAGCCAGGCGATGGCCGCCTTGACGCTCTGGCCGTCTCCCTTGCCTGCCGGGGTGCCATCCAGGGGGCCTGAGTTCGCCATCACGCCGCCGCCAGCCCAGGCCTCGCCCATCGTCCCGCCATCCAGGGATTCGCCCTCGGGTTGGATGACCACGCGCACGTCGATGCCGTACTTGCGCGCGAATTCGAAGTCGCGCTGGTCGTGCGCGGGAACGGCCATGATGGCGCCCGTCCCGTACGTGGACAGCACATAATCAGCGATCCAGATCGGGATGCGCTCGCCGTTCACGGGGTTCACGGCGTACGCGCCGATGAACTCGCCGGTCTTTTCCTTGTCCGTCGCCTCGCGCTGGATGTCGGTCTGGCGAATGGCCTCGCCAACGTAGGCTTCGACCGCCGCCTTCTGCCCCGGGGTTGTCAGTTTCGCCACCAGCGGATGCTCGGGCGCGAGGACCATGAAGGTCGCCCCCCAGAGCGTGTCTGGCCGGGTCGTGAACACCTCGATCGAGTCGCCCTGCTCGCTCTGGAAGACGACGCGGCCGCCCTCGCTGCGTCCAATCCAGTTCGTCTGCATTTCGCGCACGCGGTCCGGCCAGTCGAGCCCCTGGAAGTCCAGCAGTTCGTCCGCATATTTCGTCGTTCGGAAATACCATTGGTCCAGGTTCTTCTTGATCACCGGGGTGCCGCAGCGCTCGCAGTGGCGGTCATCGCCCCAGACCTGCTCACGCGCCAGTGTCGTGTTGCAGTTCGGGCACCAATCGACCGGCGACAGCCTCTTGTACGCCAGGTCATTCTTGTAGAGCTGGACGAAGAACCACTGCGTCCAGCGGTAGAACGATGGATCGCAGGAGATAATCTCGCGCTCCCAGTCGAACATAGTCCCCATGGACTTCAGTTGCGCGCGCATGGTTTCGATATTCTGGTAGGTGCGCTTCAGCGGATGAATGCCGTCTTTGATGGCCGCGTTCTCCGCCGGCAGTCCGAAGGCATCGAATCCCATCGGGAAGAGCACGTTGTAGCCGCGCATGCGCAGGTAACGCGCGCGCGCATCTGACGGTGTCATCGCGTACCAGTGCCCGATATGCAGATTGCCGGAGGGATACGGCAGCATGGTCAGCGAGTAGGACTTCGGCTTCGAAGTATCGATGGTCGAGCGGTAGAGGCCGTCGGATTCCCAGCGTTGCTGCCACTTCTGTTCGATGGCGTGCGGATTGTAACGATCAGCCATGATCGGATGCTCCTGTTCCTGCAGACATAAAGAAAAGGCGGCCAGAGGTGGTCCGCCGGGATAGCACATAGGCCCCGCCAGCTAGGCGCCGCGGGGCAGCATAAGGACGAGCGTGGCTCGGATCTGTCGCATCGCCCTTATCGTACGGTTTGGGCGTTCTTTTCGTCACGTGCCCGGC
>JBBSKE010000250.1:0-5967 GCA_038256595.1 Tepidiformales bacterium
GAACGGGCCTGCGCGCAGTCGATGAGGTTCCATATCACGCGTCCCCGGGCTCGCGCCTCGGGGCTCGTCATTTCGCTCCGAGCCAATGGCCAATGGCCAATGGCCAACGGCTACCTCAGGAACCCCCGAACCGACTCCCGGAACCCCGGCGGGTTGTCCAGCGGCACCGAGTGGCCACTCTCCTGCACGGTGACGAGCCGGCAATCCGGGATCTCGGCGACCATTCGCTCTGCCATCTCCGGGCTGAGGACGTCGCTCATGGCGCCGCGAACGAGGAGCACCGGGCAGGCGATCTTGCGAATCAGCGCCCAGGTCTCACTGGCGTCCGGGCGGGGGAGCGGCCGGTCCGGCGAGCGCAGGGCGGCGTCGTATTTCCACGTCCACTTGCCGTCGTCCGCCTGCTTCAGGTTGTGCATGCCGCGGTGGCGCAGGGCCTCTTCCGGGGCGAGCGCGTTGCCCTTGCGCAGCTGCGCGAGCGCCTCTTCGGGGTCGTCGAACACATCCCGCGCCTGCACCCCGGCCCGGATGCGCGCGCTGCCGCTGCCGGACACCTCGGGGCCAATATCGACAATCACGAGCCGCTCGACTTCGTCCGGGAACTGGGGCGCGTACATCATCGCGTTGCGCCCGCCCATCGAAAGGCCGAGAAGGGCGAATTGCTTCAGACCCAGCGCCTGCACGAATGCATCCACGTCTTCGATCATCCGCTCGGGCGCGTAGTCAGTCGCCCATTCGCTGTCGCCGTGGCCGCGCTGGTCGAGGGCGAGCACGCGATAGTTCGCCTGCATGGACTCGGCGAAGGTGTCCCAGGAGCGGGCGTGGCCGGTGAAGCCGTGGAGCAGGACGAGTGCCTGGGCGCCCTCGTTTGGCCATTCGCGATAGTTGAATCGCAGGCCGTTGAGCGTGATGGAGTGGTCGATGGCGGCGGGAGTGGCGACAGTCATGGGAGTGGACACCTCGTGCGGGGATTGGCCGGCTGGCCTGCGTATTCTGCGAGTTCGGCCGGATACCGCAAGTCCCCGGCGCGGTAGAGTGAACGCATGGCTGAACCCGGCATCCGCCAGGCTGCGCGCATCATCGTCGTCGACGATTCGCAGCGCGTCCTCCTGATTCGCATCCCCTCGTCGCCCAAGCGCCCGGACACGCCGCTCTGGTTCACGCCCGGCGGCGGTATCGAGCCCGGCGAGGAGGCGCATGAGGCGGCCGCGCGCGAACTCTGGGAGGAAACCGGCCTCCGCGATGCCGAAATCGGCCCCGAAATCTGGCGCCGGTCATTCCCGTTCACAACGTTCGAGGGCAACGCAATGATCCAGTTCGAGCGCTACTTCGTCGCTTGCTGCGATGCCTTCGAACCGGTGACGGACAACTTCGTCGAAGGCGAAGCGAATTTCATCACGTCGTTCCGCTGGTGGACCGTCGAGGAAATTCTCGCCTCGAGTGATCATTTCAGCCCGCGAGCACTCGGCACACTGCTCGAACCGATCATTCGCGGCGATTATCCCGAATCTCCGATCGATTGCGGCAGATAAACGCACTATTATCTATCGAATTACTCCACTTTATGCGTGCAAGCAGAGCGTTGGCCGGGAACATAGTCCAGCCGTAGTCTGGTGTGCATGGATCTCAACGACCTGCTGCTGATCCCGCTAGGGATAGCGGTAGGTGCTTTCGGAACACTCGTTGGCGCGGGCGGAGGGTTCGTCCTCGTTCCCGTGCTCCTGCTGCTCTACCCGGGACGCAGCCCGGAAACGGTCACCTCGATGTCGCTGCTGGTCGTCTGTTTCAACGCGGCGTCCGGCTCGGTGGCCTACGGTCGGCAGAAACGCATCGACTTTCGCAGCGGCTGGTGGTTCATCCTTGGCACGCTCCCGGGGGCCATCGCGGGCGCCATTGTCGTCGGCTACATCCCCCGCCAGCTCTTCGATGCGATGTTTGCGACCCTGCTCATCCTGCTCGGCGTTTACCTCGCCATTCGCTCGAACCAACAGCGCATTGTCGACCCGGTGACTGGCCGCGGCGTGGTTCGCCGGATGCTCCGGGACCGCAGCGGTAACACCTTCGTCTATTCGTTCCACCTCTGGAAAGGGGTGCTCATCAGCACCGGTGTTGGCTTCATTTCGAGCCTGCTCGGCATCGGCGGCGGAATCATCCACGTGCCGATCATGACGAGTCTGCTCCACTTCCCCGTCCACATCGCGACTGCGACCTCCCAGTTCGTGCTCGCCTTTATGGCCGCCGAAGGAACTTCCGTGCATATCGTCAGCGGAAACCTGAAGTGGGACAGCGCCCTCTTCCAGGCCGGCATGCTGAGCATCGGAGCGATCATCGGCGCCCAATTCGGGGCCCGTCTCGCGAACAAGATCCAGGGCGGCATCATCATTCGCGCCCTCGCCGGCGCCCTCATCCTGGTGGGCATTCGACTGGCGATTAAAGCGATGAGCTATTAGTTGCTAGTTATTCGTCGTTAGCCAGTGGGCGGTAGCCGAATTGTCATCGGCGAACTTGCAAGTAATTTGGCGTTTCACCCTCGTGGAATTGCCAATAGAAGTACTGAGAGGAATGCGACTTTTCACCATTGACAGCAATCTGAACCATGAGCTAACGAACTAGCAACTAGCCGCTACGGTATAAACACCGGCTTCGGCGTCGGCGTCCGGGTGGGCGTGGGCGGCTTCGGCGTGGGCGTGACTGTCGGGGTCGGCGTGCTGGTCGAAGTCGGCGTTGCGGACGCGGTGTTCGTCGGCGGAACCGGGGTTGCCGTCGATGTCGGCTCGCTGGTTGCCGTCTCGGTCGCGGCGGCCGTCGTAGCCGTGTTGGTCGCGCTGCTTCCGCCGGAGCCGCCGGAGCCCCCACTGCTGCCCGAACCACTGGACCCGCCATTGGCGCCGCTGCCCGCGCCAACTCCGGTGCCAGGCGCCTGATACCAGACCAGCGGACCGCTCGAAAGCGGCGTGCCCGGGGCAATCTTGAAATCGAGATACCACTCCGGGTTTACGCGAGCGCCGTTGTAGTGGATTTCGAAGTGCAGATGCTCGCCCGTCGAGAAACCGGTCGATCCGGAGATGCCGATGACGCCGTACTGGACGACCGTCTGCCCGTTCTTCACGAGGATCTCACTGAGGTGCGCGTATAGCGTCGCCCAGCCGCCTCCGCAACTGACGATGACGTGGTAGCCATAGGTGCTGTTGTAGCCGGTCGCCGCGCTGCCGTTGCAGGAAGCAGAGACCGGCATGTGGCCGCTCAGGGCGAGGTCGATCCCGCCGTGCACGAGGCCGTTGCCACGGGGCGCGCCGTAACGGTCCGTGACCACGCTCCAGGACGTCAGCGGCATGACAAAACGGCTCGTCCCCACGGCGGGGGCGACCTCCACTGGCTCCGGCGCCGGCTGGTCGGCCGTGATCGAGTCTGGGTGGACGGCGCCTTCGTTCGAAGCAGAACCGTCGTCCGCTGCGGTCGGTTCGGTCGTTGCCGTGCTGGTGGAGGTGTTGGTCGCGGCCTTCGCGTTCAATGCGGTATCTGCGAGAGATGTCGAAGTCGAGGTTGACGTCGATGTCGATGTCGCGGCCGAGGTGGCGGTCGAATCCGGGCGCGAGGCGTTGGATCCGGTGGGTCCGAAGGAGGTGATGAGGAAGAGAGCAGTCCCGGAAAAGGTGCCCAGCACCAGGACCCATGCCGCTCGGGAGACGCTTTGCAGGCGAGTAGAAACACGTTTCATGACAAGGTAACCATCGACCGCCGCCCATCACCCACGTAGGCTACCGCCGCAAAGGCGCGGGAGTTCCCCGACGCCTTCCTGCCCGATAGCCACCTCAAATGCCCGGCCAGTCTAGCCCGTGGCAACAAACTGTCGTGTAAATTCTGTCTCGCCGAGGGTGGCGCCATGCCGCCGCTCGCTCACGGCGAGTTCCATGCGGCTCAGCTGGGCCAGCCCCTTGCGCGTGTCGCTTGCCACCCGGGCCTTGTCCTGGCGCTTCAGCCGGAAGCGGAACAGCCAGTAGGTAAACTCTTTCCATTCAGGATAGGAGACGTGTGTGCTCAGCAGCTTCGCCGTCTGTTCGAAGTAGGTCGCCCGCAGTTCGATGAACGGCAGGCCGTAGACGCGCTCGTACATCGATTCGAAGCCGTGCTCCTTGCCCCACGGGCGATTAAGCAGTTCCTTATTGATCTCTTCTTCCATGCTCAACTGCAGCGCCTCCTCAATGAGGACGCCATAGAGGTAGTTGAGGTGGGCGCTGTGTTTCGCCTGCCCGATGCGCGCGGCGAACTCGGCATCATCGATATCGAGTGGCCAGGCGCCGCTGAAGAGGAGCCCATCGGTCTCTTTGGGGGGCACGAGGTCCGCGACTTCGTCCAGCAGCCGTTCCGCGAGCAACAGCCAGTCGAAGGCGTCGCCGCCGTAGAGGTAGCGATACTCCCGATCGCCGATCCATTCGATCGGCAGCCGCCAGAGGCCGACCGCATCGAGCAGCGCCGTAAACCAGTGCTGCCCGTCGAGGATCGATTGCCGCAAGAGAAAGACGGCGTCGCTCGGCGTCGGAAATTGCGGTTCCGGCGTGGCCTCTTCCAGGAGGGACTCATCGAGGGATGGTGAACCAACAGCCATACCCAAGCATCGTACCAAACATAGAGTTTCGAAAGAGATCAGGAACGAGGAGATCAGGGTTCGCAGCGTTCAGATGTGGCAATCGAGCCAGGGCCGGGGCATCGACCTGCTGGCAGTTCGCGTCATCAACCGGCGGTGGGCTCGAGATCGCCGGCAATGCTCAGAGCCGATCTGCGAAGAGTCGCCCCTGGAGAGGCGATAGATGCGGTCAGCACTTGCCGTTCCGCTCGCGGAGCGTCAGGATGCGCTCTGCAACTTGGCGTTTCATAGACGCGAGGGTCGCGGAGCATGGGCGACTCTCGCGACGAGAAGGAGAGAGAACTTTGGCAGCAACAGTAAACAAGAACGGCGTGCTCGCCGGCAAGGTCGCAGTCGTGACCGGCGCATCGCGCGGCATCGGCGAGGCGATCGCGATTCGCTATGCGATGGAGGGCGCGAAGGTCGTGGTCTCCGCGCGAACCGTCGATGACGGCGACCATATCCTCCCGGGCAGCATCAACGGCGTCGTGAAGCGCATCGTGGATGCCGGGGGCGAAGCGATGGCCGTGAAGTGCGACCTCGGCAACAAAGAGGAGCGCGAGGCCCTCATCGCCGCGACCGTCGAGAAGTACGGCTCGGTCGATATCCTCTGCAACAACGCGGCGGTGACCTACTTCATCCCGGTCGACCAGTTTCCGGAGAAGCGCTTCAAGCTGATGATGGAGGTCCAGGTCTATGCACCGTTCCACCTCGCCCAGCTCGTGCTTCCCGCGATGCAGGAGAAGAAGTCGGGCTGGATCCTGAACATCTCCTCGCATGCGGCGCTGCACCCGAAGCTGGAATCGCCGGGCCGCGGCGGCACCGTCTATGGCATGTGCAAGGCAGCACTCGAGCGCTTCACGACCGGCCTCGCCGCCGAAGTGAGCCGCGACAACATCGGCGTGAACGTCATCTCGCCCGGCCTCGTGGCGACCCCGGGTGTCATGCACCACGGGCTCGTGAACGATAGCAACAAGGACAACGTCACCCCGGTGGAGCACATGGCGGAAGCCTGCCTGCGCCTCTCGTATGGTGACGCCTCGACGCTCAGCGGCCGCATCACCTATGCGGACGTGATGCTCAAGGAATTCGACCTCCAGCCGGCGGAACTGCTCGCGTAGTTTCGGCGGGTTCGGTCGCGAACACTCGATATCCGCGCGCTGCTGGCTTCCATAGTCTGCGGCGCGCGGATATTTGCGTCCGGAGAGGGGCCCTAGTCAACCGCGAGGATGCCTCGCTCCATTCCAAGCAGCCACTCGCCGGTGATCGCATCCACGTAGTCGATGTGGAACATCTCAGCCGGCTCCGGAGTCGGACAGTAGTCCGGGGTCGGCGTGCCTTCTGGC
>JBBSKE010000251.1:0-5962 GCA_038256595.1 Tepidiformales bacterium
AGCCTTTGCCCTCTTCGCCGATGCGGTCCTCGGTGGGAACGGGCAGGTCGTCGAAGAACACCTCGTTCGAATCGACGGCGTGGCGGCCCATCTTCGGGATTTCGCGAACCTGGACGAAATCGCGGTCGAGATTCGTGAAGAAGAGGCTGATGCCATCGAACGGCCGCGCGCACTCCTCGCGCGGAGTCGTCCGGGCGAGGAGCAGGATCTTGTCGGCTTCCTGGGCGGTGCTGGTCCAGATCTTCTGGCCGCGCACGACGTAGCGGTCGCCATCACGGACGGCGCGGGTGGTGATGCTGGAGGTGTCAAGCCCTGCAGTCGGTTCGGTGACACCGAAACAGGTGCGGGTTTCGCCGCGAATCAGGGGCGGGAGCCAGCGCTTGCGCTGCTCTTCGCTGCCGAAGACGACAATTGGGTTCGGGCCGAAGATGTTGATGTGGATGGCGCTGGCGGCACTCATCGCGCCGCCGGATTTGGCGACGGTGTGCATGAGCACCGCTGCATCAGCGACGCCGAGGCCGCTGCCACCGTACTGCTCCGGCATCGCGATGCCGAGCCAGCCGCCTTCGGCCATCGCCTGCGTGAACTCAAACGGGAAATCGCCGCTCTCATCGTGGTCGAGCCAGTAGGAATCGGGAAAGCCGCGCATGATCTTGGAGACGCCCGCGCGAATCTCTTCCTGGATTGGGGTCAACGCGAAGTCCATGACGGCAGCCTCCCGGCATCTCGAGCGTGCCCAGAATGTATGCCTTTGGGTGGTTCTGCGGTAGCAGACTTCGCGTTGAGGGCGGAGTTAGCGGCTCATCGAGCGGTAGCGCATGACGGCCAGGGGGGCGAACACGCCAACCAGGATGACGACCCAGATAAACGTCAGCATGATCGGATGTTCGGCCGGGAAGCCGGATGCGGCGTAAGGATTGGGATTCCCCCAGAGCTCGCGCGTGGCGGCCGTGAGGGCGCTGGTCGGGTTCCACTCCGCGATTGGCTGCAGCCAGCTCGGGAGGGTCTGGGTTGGCACGAAGACGTTCGAGAGGAACGTAATCGGGAAAATAACCGTGAACGAGACCTGGTTCGCGACTTCGACGGTCGGGACCATCGTGCCCAGCCAGATGCCGACCCAGGACATCGCAAAGACGAAGAGCACGAGCAGCCCGACGCCCGCGAGGAACTCGAGGATGCCGCTATGCACACGCCAACCGACCGCGAGACCGGAAAGCATGAGCACGACGAGAATGCCGCTCTGGTAGACGACGTCGAAAATCGCACGGCCGCTGAGGACGGCTGACCGAGCCATCGGCAGCGAGCGGAAGCGGTCCATGAGGCCTTTATTGATGTCCTCGCACATGCCGATTGCTGTAACGGCTGCGGCGAAGACCACGGTCTGGGCGAAGATGCCGGGCATAAGGAATTCGCGGTAGGAGCCGCCATCCGGCAGCGGAATCGCGCCGCCGAACACGTAGGCGAAGAGCAACACGAACATGATCGACTGGAGGATCGCGAAAATCGCGAGTTCCGGGATGCGAGGGACGCGCCGGAGATTTCGCCCGGCGATGATGAGCCCATCGCGGGCGGCCTGGCGAATTCCGCCGGTGGGATTCGGTTGCGTTCCAGCGTTTACAGTCATGCGTCGCTCCGTGGCTTCGATTTGGGTTCGGCAGGCTTGTTGCCATTCGCGGAGACCAGTTCGGCGCCGTGGCCGGTGAGCGCGAGGAAGACATCGTCGAGGGTCGGGCGGCGAAGTCCGATGTCGTCGATCGGAATGCTCGCTACGTCCAGGTCGCGGACGACCCGCACAAGGCGCTGGACGCCATCTGCGCTGGGGACGGTGAGCCGGCGCGAGTCTTCATCGACGACCGGCTGGCCCGCGCCGCCGGCAACCAGGACCGCCGAGGTCCGGGCAATGTCCGAACGGTTGCGCACGACGACCTCGATACGCTCGCCGCCGACGTTCGCCTTTAGCTCGTCGGAGGTTCCGCGAGCAATGATCTTACCGTGGTCGACAACGGCGATGGCGTCGGCGAGTTCGTCCGCCTCTTCGAGGTACTGGGTGGTCAGGAGGAGCGTGGTTCCGCTCCGGACGAGGTTGCGGATGACCTCCCACATGCCCAGGCGGCTGCGGGGGTCGAGTCCGGTCGTCGGTTCATCGAGGAAGAGCAGCTTCGGCCGGGCAATGAGCGCGCTGGCGAGGTCGAGGCGCCGCCGCATGCCGCCGGAATACGTCTTCACCGTGCGCGAACCGGCATCGACGAGGTCGAACTCCACCAGCAGTTCGTCGGCGCGCGCATTCGCGTTCGACGAGGACAGCTGGTAGAGCCGCCCGAACATGACGAGGTTTTCGCGCCCGGTCAGGTTTTCATCGACGGCGGCGTACTGGCCGGAGAGGCCGATGACCGAGCGGAGCTGTTGGGACTCGCGCACGACATCGAAACCGGCGACGGTGGCGCGGCCTGAATCAGGCTTCAGCAGCGTAGTCAGGATGCGCACGGTCGTGGTTTTGCCGGCGCCGTTCGGCCCGAGCAGGCCGAGCACGGTGCCTTCCTCGACAGTCAGGTCGAGGCCATCGAGCGCGCGCACTTCGCTCTTTCGCGATTTGTAGATCTTGGTCAGGCCCTCAGCCGTGATTGCGTGCATTCGCTCTCCTCTTAGGCTTGGCGGTCTCGATAGC
Organism: Tepidiformales bacterium; assembly: GCA_038256595.1. Lineage (GTDB taxonomy): Bacteria > Chloroflexota > Dehalococcoidia > Tepidiformales > Tepidiformaceae > JBBSKE01. The sequence goes on from JBBSKE010000251.1 coordinate 2,666, forward strand.
GGGGAGGAACCTGGCGGGCACGAATGCGTAGCCCGCCAGGCTGGGAGGTGGTCATGCGATTGGCAGTGCAACGCTATGACGTGACGCACGCCGGGGTGAAGCCCGGCCGGCGCGTCCATTTGCTTAATTGGCGGCGGCGTTCTCATTGAGGATGGATGACCGCGTACGTGTTGCCATCCCCCAAAAGGATGAGACAATCTAGCACAGATGTTCGCATGTCGTCGAGCATCTTCCCGCGCGCCGTCTCCTGTCGCGTTGGTGAATCCACCTTAGCTGACTGCTCCTGACAGCAGTGTGTCAGGAGGCCGCAACTTCCTGCCACTTCTCCTGACAGCATCATGGCAAGAGCCTGTCAGGAATCGCTACACATGGAGCGCAGGATCGAGGCGCTACTCGGACATTTCGACGACGGGCAGCAGGAAGGAAAAGACGCTGCCGCCGCCCTCACGCTTTTCGACCACGATGCTGCCGTGATGCGCCGCCAGGATCCGCTGGCAGGCGGTCAGCCCGATGCCAAGCCCGCGAACCTGCGTTTGGGACACCCTCGGCGAACGGTAGAACGGCTCGAAGACGTGCTCCTTCTCCTCATCCGTGACGCCAATGCCGCGGTCGAGGACGGAGACGCGGCACTGGTCGCCGTCGCGCCGGACCTCCACATCGATGGGCTCGCCGGCGGCGCTGTACTGGTGGGCGTTCGCGACGAGGTTCTCGACAATTTCGGAGACTGCCGGGCGCGTCGCCCAGGCGCCGAGCGCCGTGTCACCCGAAAGTCGAACCTCGCGCTCGAACTCCTCCCCGTATCGCGCGATGAGCGGCTCGACCACGCGGGCCGGGAGCACCGGTTCGGCTTCGAACTCCTCGGTCATGCCGAGCCGGGAAACAATAAGGAGGTGTTCGACGATCCCGGAGAGCCGCTCGGCCTCGGTTCGGAGGTCGTCCAAAGCGGCCGTCCGGTCCGATTCGGGGAGGGACTTCCCACGCCGCTGCAACACTTCCGCATTTCCGAGAATCATCGTCAGTGGCGTCCGCAACTCGTGCGAAACCAGCGCGAGGAACTCGTCTTTCGCGGCCCTGGCGGCGTGCAGGCTCTGGGTTACTTCGTCGGACGCACGCCGCAGCTCGTCGAGTTGCTCGCGGCCCCGGGCGGACTCGGCGTAGACGGCCTGGTCGCGTAGATGCCGGTCGTGCTCAAGTTCGTCGCCACGGTGGGCTTTCTGGGTCTCGGGCAGCCGCAGGGAGCGGTCATCGTCGCCGCCTCCGCGAAGAATCACCGGGGCTTCGAAATACGGATTCGGGCAGACGGCATCGCCGATGACCGCCGACGGGTGCGACCTGAGCGCCGCCTGAAGCGCCTCCGAGGAGAGCCTTCGCGTGCTGTACTGGCAGATGATGCGCGCGTTCGCCCTCGGGTCGAAGAGCGAGTTGAGGGTCGATTCCCACTGGACGAGCCGGTCGGCGTCGAATTCGGCGTCGAGTGCCCAGGTCATTTCGATGCCGAAACGAACGCCGGAAAAACCAGAGTCGTCGGCCTCCCGGGCCAGCTGACGGAACTGCACGGCCTTCACATCGAAATCGCGATCCCCTGGCCGGAGCCACTGCTCGCGCGTCCAGAGGCAGAGCGCGCCCCGCTCCTCCTGGCGTTGTATGTCGATCCCGGACGATTCGAGCCAGCCACGGACGTCATCGGTCGTGGAGTCGTCGGCGACGTAGATGACCCGCTCGCCGAGATCCAGGCCCTGCTTGAGGAACGGAACGAGTGCGGGCGCTTGCTCCGCCGGATCGTCGTAAAAGAGACACAGATGTCCGCCACTCTTTAAGTCCAGAATGCCCGAACCTTTCGCCATCGCTTCCTGGGAAATTGGAGACTCTTTGTGTATTTCACCTGACATAGTAAAACGGTAGCACGTTGACAAGATTGCCCGCATTTCAAACCCATTCCATGCGAACAACAGAGTATGGCGATAGGCGAAACTGGATCCAATGACGCTGCGGTTGGATACCACTGATGCTCATCCTCGACCGGAGCTTTACCTCCAAGGGCCGTTGTTCGCAGCGCGAAATATAATGGAGCAACGGCCACGCAGGCGCCCTAAGGTGCGTCTTCGCCGAGGAGGAGAGCTCGATGAATTGCCCATCCTGCCAGACGGTCATGCGCGAGCGTGAGAAGGAATCCGTCATCGTCGATGTCTGCCCGAATTGCAAGGGCATGTGGCTCGACCACGGCGAACTCGAGAAGCTCGTCGCCATCGAGAGCGACCGCGGGGGAAAATACCGCAAGTACTACGACGACGATGATGACGACGACCGCGGCCGCGCTGCGTATTCGAATACAGGGAGCGGGGCCGGCCAATACCCGCCGCAAAAGAAGAAGAAGGGCTTCCTGGGCAACCTCATGGAGTCGTTCGGCGGCGACGACTAACGGGCAAAGCCCAACCGTTCCTTAAGCACCCACCACATGGCCGGGTCGAACACCATCGTTCGACCCGGTCATGCTTTTGCGAGAACCCGGTCGTCCAGGCCGAAATACCGCTTTCGTGCCCAGAGCGAGACGTAGACGAGCGCCACCAGGGCCGGCACTTCAATTAGTGGTCCGACAACTCCGGCGAGCGCCTGGCCGGACGTGACACCGAAGGCGCCAATCGCGACCGCGATGGCGAGTTCGAAGTTGTTCCCGGCGGCGGTGAAGGCGAGCGTCGCCGTCTTCGGGTAGGGCAGTCCGACCGCCTTGCCCCAGGCAAACGAAGCCGTCCACATGAGGGCAAAGTAGACAAGGAAGGGCAGCGCGATGCGGATCACGTCGAGCGGCTGCGAGGTGATGCCGTCGCCCTGGATGGCGAAGAGAATCACGATCGTGAAGAGCAGGCTGTAGAGCGCGAACGGGCCGATGCGCGGGATGAAGACCTGGTCGTACCACTCGTTCCCCTTTTTCTTGCGGCCGATGAGGCTCGTCATCAGCCCGAGCACGAGCGGCACGCCGAGGAAGATGATCACCGACTTGGCGATGTCCCAGAGGACGAAATCGACCGACGTCTCTTCGAGGCCGAGCCACCCGGGCAGGGTTTCGAGGTAGAAGTAGCCCAGCAGGGCATAGGCGGCGACCTGGAAGACCGAGTTCAGGACCACCAGCACCGCACCCGCTTCGGAATCTCCGCAGGCGAGCGAGTTCCAGATGAGGACCATAGCGATGCAGCGCGCGAGGCCGACGAGGATGATGCCCGTGCGGAACTCCGGCAGGTCTGGCAGGAAGATCCAGGCGAGCGCGAACATCAGCGCCGGCCCGAGCACCCAGTTCAGCAG
>JBBSKE010000252.1:0-5955 GCA_038256595.1 Tepidiformales bacterium
CGGGACGCTCGTCCGCGCGCCCGTGAGCAACCTCCGGCGCAAGCTGCGCGACCTCACCGGCAGCGACGACGTCATCCAGACGATTCGCGGCAAGGGTTATCGTTTTGTTGCTTAGGTTAGGGTGCGCCGGGTTTAGCCCGGCGCTTTTTGCGGCCTCGCACTACATCGCCGTGCTAAGGCCGCCATCGATGTTGAGCGCGACGCCGCTGATGTAGGACGCGCGCTCACTGCAGAGGAACGCAATCACGTCACCGGCCTCATGAGCCTCCCCGACGCGCTTCAAGGGCACATTCGCACCCATTCGCTCGAACCCGAGTTCCACGTCTGAGTCTCCTGCACGTGCTGCCGCCCGCCCAATCTGCTCCGACTTGATTAACCCAATGCAAACCGTGTTGACGGTGATATTGTCCGCGGCGAGTTCCTTGCTCAGGATCTTCGTCATCGCCATGCCCGCGGCACGGGAGACAGCGGTCGGCGCAGAACCGGCTCCGGGCGCCTTGCCCTGGATCGCGGTGACGTTGATGATTCGTCCGCCGTCGGCTTCTTTCATCGCAGGAACGCATATTCGCGACATTCGCAGCGCGCCAAAGAGTTTCAGTTCCAGGTCCGCCTGCCAGGCGGCGTCATCCTGGCCGAGGGCGGGTCCACCGGCCGAGCGCCCCGCGTTGTTCACGAGGATGTCGCAGCCGCCAAGTGCAGCGAGGGCAGCTTCGGCGGCCGCGGTTGTGCCGGCTGCTTCGGCGACATCACCGGCGATGGTGTAGACGGTCGCGCCCGGCGCGGCGGCGAGAATTGCCGATTTTGCTTCGTCGAGGGCGTCGAGGCGGCGCGCGATGATGGCTACCGCCGCGCCCTCCATCGCCAGTCGCGTCGCGGTTGCGAGGCCGATGCCCTTGCTGCCGCCGGTGATAATTGCGCGCTTGCCAGTCAGTCCGAGGTCCATAGGAACGCTCCTGTCTTATCCGAATTTCGAAAAGGGGGCAGTCTGCCCGGTGCGGGTTACGGTACGTTTCGTCCGCGAAAGGCGTCAAATTCGCGCCAGTGACAGGAAATTTGGAGATCCCGCAGCGAATAGGCTAGCGTGCTGCCGTGATTCTCGTGGCATTCGGTGCGGCATGGCTTGGCGCGATGTTCTTCGCCTTTGGGCTGCACGCGCCCTGGTGGCTATTCCCGGCGGCCCTTCTGCTGGTAAGCCCACTCGTGCTCGCGTTCGCGCCGGGCACCTGGCCAAAGGTGCTTGCTGTCGCCGTGGTCCTCTCGAGCGTCGCTGGTTGGCGAGCAGACACGACGGGAAGGGCGCCGCCGGAATGGTCCGGCCTGGTTGGCAACGAAGTCGTCTTCGCCGGCCGCGTCGTGAGCGAGCCCGACCCCGGCGGCATCACCACCTCTTACGAAGTCGAGGTGCGCGAAGTCTCGTCGCCCGTGTCGATGGACGGCGGCGGGCGCGTGCTCATCTCGCTGCCCCAGTTCGCCGAGCGGTTGCCACTCCATGCCTCCATCGAGATTCGGGGCGACCTGCGCCTCCCGCCGGCCTTCGAGGATTTCGACTACCGCAAGTATCTCCAGCGGAGGGGTGTTTTCGGCTCGATGTTCACGCCAACGGTGACGACGCTCGGCGACCCCGGACGCTGGGATGTGCAGTCGCGCCTTTCGGACTTGAGGCTGCGGCTCGAGGACGGGCTCAGGCGCGCGCTGCCAGAGCCGCAGGGGACGCTCGCTGCCGGGATAGCCTTCGGGCGCGACCAGGGCATCTCCCACGAGACGAAGGAGGACTTTGCCCGCTCCGGCATGGCCCACCTGGTGGCCGTCTCCGGGACGAACGTGACGCTGGTCGCGGCGATTGCGCTGGTCCTCGCGGCGCCGTATATCGGACGCGGGCGCGCGACGGTGCTCGCGATGGGTCTCGTGGTGGTCTACGTGCCCCTCGCCGGGCTCTCCTGGAGCGTCCTCCGGTCAGGGATCATGGCCACCATTCTGCTCGTGGGCTGGTTCGCCGGGAGGCCACAGTCGGGTCTCGCTGGACTGTCGCTTGCGATAATTGCCATGTCCGCCATTGGTCCGGCCGCGGTCATCGATCCCGGGTTTCAGCTGAGCGTCGCCGCCACCGCCGGACTCATCGTGTTCGGTCCATGGCTGATTCGCGGCCTCGAAAACGGCGCCCGCGCGCTGCGAATCGAGGCGCTCGCCGGGCGAAGCGTGGCGGTCGTCGTCGGCCTGTCGCTCGCTGCGAATCTCGCGACCGCACCCATCATTCTCTTCCACTTCGGGCGCCTACCGTTGGCGTCGATTGTCGCGAATCTCATCGCTGAGCCACTGTTCGCCATCGTCTTTGTGGCCTCCTGGGTAGTCGCCGGGCTGTCGCTGCTAAGTCCAACGCTCGCCTGGGTTGCCGGTCTGGGGGCCTACTACCCGCTCGCGCTGCTCACGTGGCTCGCTGAAGTGACGGCGCGCTGGCCGTCGCTCGCGGTCGAGGACGGCAAGTTCTGGCTGGCGACGAGTCTCATGTTGCTCGCGATGGCGGGCGGCTTGCCACTCTACCTCCGGCAGCCTCGTTTCGGAGCGAGACCGGGCCGGCCAAAGAAGATTCTCCGCCGCTACGGCCTCGCTGCTGCGGGCGGAGTCGCTGCGACCGCAATCGTGAGCCTCGGGCTCGCACCACTTGCTGAGCCGGGCACCCTGCGGATCGAGGTTCTCGACGTTGGCCAGGGCGACGCGACGCTGATTACCACCCCTGGCGGCACCCGTGTCCTCGTCGATGGCGGCCCCTCCGGCTACGAACTGCTGCGCGAACTCGGGGCCGTTCTGCCGCACTGGGACCGCGGTATCGATGTCGTGGTCCTGACGCATGCCGACCAGGACCACGTGGCCGGATTCGCGAACCTGCAGGAGCGCTACCAGGTCGGCGCGTGGTTCGACAACGGCGCTGCGGCAGACACTCCAGCCTTTGCCGCATATTCGAACGACGTCGCGAACCGGCAAACGCTCCTCGCTGGCCAGCAGTGGGAGGTGGATGGCGTGAGAATCGAGGTCCTCTGGCCGCCACCAGGCGAGCAACTCCAGTCGAGTAATGCAGGTTCTATCGTGCTGCGAGTGACCTATGGCGAGGTGAGCTTCCTCCTGCCGGGCGATATCGAAGGCGACGCGCTGCGGCGTCTCGCTGCGGATGAGCGCTTCCCATCGACGGTCTTCAAAGTGCCGCACCATGGTTCGAAGACGAGCGACCCGGGCTCGTTGCTCGCCGCCCGCGCCACCATCGCCATCATCTCGTCAGGCTGCGAAAACAACTTCGGACACCCTGCAGCGCCCACGCTGGATGCACTGGCGGGGACGAAGATCCTCCGCACCGACGTCAACGGCCGGATTTCGATCTCCACGGACGGACGCTCGATGATGGCCAGGTACGAGCGGGAAGGCGCGGCGGCGGAGCAAACCCCGGGCGGCGCTGCCTGCCGCCGTTGATCGCGCCATCCCCGGGCCGTAGCTTGGAAGGACTACAGGGGGATTCATGACGATACGCATTGATGGCCGGCGGCCGAACCAACTCCGCCCGATTTCGCTCAACACCGGAGTGCTGGACTTCGCAGAGGGCAGTTGCATGGTGGAATTCGGCAAGACGCGCGTCCTTTGCGCGGCCTCGGTGGAAGACCGGCAGCCGCCGTTCCTGCGTGGCACGCAGAGTGGCTGGCTCACGGCCGAGTACAGCATGCTGCCGCGCGCAACCCACACGCGCAGCCAGCGCGAATCGGAGAAGGGCCGCCCCGGTGGCCGCACGCAGGAGATTCAGCGGCTGGTTGGGCGCTCGCTGCGAGCCGTCGTGAACACCGAGATGCTCGGTCAACGCACCATAACGATTGACTGCGACGTGCTGCAGGCCGACGGCGGCACGCGCACCGCGGCGATCACTGGCGGCTACGTGGCGCTGATGCTGGCGCTGAACACGCTCATCAAGGCAGGCTCGGTCTCGTCGGGGGCAGTGCTCGCGCCGGTTGCAGCGGTGTCCGTCGGCATCGTCCGTGGTGTACCCCTGCTCGACCTCTGCTACGAAGAGGATTCGAAGGCCGAGGTCGATTTCAACGTCGTCATGACCGGCAACGACGACTTCGTCGAGGTCCAGGGCACCGCCGAGGGAAAACCGTTCAGCCGCAGCGCCATGGACGACCTCGTAGCTCTCGCGCACGAAGGAATTCGGGAGCTCATCGAGATGCAGAAGGTGGCAATCGCTGGCTAAAGCTGCTCTTTGACCTTTTCGGCCAGCGCGCGCGTGAACCCGAGCGTGCTGGCGATCTCCTCAACCGGGGCCTCACGCACGGCCTTTACCGAGCCGAATTTCTTCAGCAGCGCCTTCTTTCGCTTCGGCCCGATGCCCGGGATGGCGTCGAGGGCGCTCTGGATGGAGCCCTTGGCGCGTTGCTGGCGATGGAACGTGATGGCGAAGCGGTGGGCCTCGTCGCGGATACGCTGGACCAGGTAGAGCGCATCCGAGCCGCGCGGGAGGATGACCGGCTCCGCTTCGTCCGGCAGGAAGAGCTCCTCGAAGCGTTTCGCGAGCCCGACGACCGGGATGTGATGGACGCCCATCTCGCGCATCGCCTGGGCGGCCGCGCCAAGTTGCCCAATGCCGCCGTCGATAATCACGAGGTCCGGCAGGTCCCAGGCGTCGGCGGCCGGAAGCGGTTGCGAGAGGTCGAGTTCAACGCTGCCCGTCGCGGATGCTTGCGCGATGCCTTCCGTCGCTATCGGAACCGGTTCGGGGGCGAGAACGCCGGCGCCCGTCTCGCCCGGCGTGGCGTGGCGGAAACGGCGCTTCATGATCTCGGCCATAGTCGCGAAATCGTTCGCCCCGACGACGGTTTTGACCTTGAACTTGCGGTACTGGTTGTTCGCGGGCTTGCCATCGACGAAAACGACCATACTCGAGACCGGGTTCGTGCCCTGTATGTTCGAGTTGTCGTAGCACTCGATCCGTTTCGGAATCGACGGCAAAGAGAGCTCTTCGCGAAGCTGTTCCAGTGCGAGCGCCGTCTTGTCGCGATCGGCGTGCCAGCGGACGCGCATCATATCGAACGCCTCTTTGGCATTCTCCTGAGCGAGTTCTACCAGGCGCAGTTTTTCGCCGCGCTCCGGGACACGGACCTCAACTTTAGAGCCGCGCTTCTCCGAGAGCAGCTGTTCCATCGATTCGCGGTCATCCGATTCGGCGGGAATCGCGATGAGCTTGGGAACGTATTGCGCGCCTTCGTAAAACTGCAGGAGAAAGTTGCAGAGGACGGCACTATCGTCTTCGCCAGAAACTCCTTCGAGGACGAACGTATCGCGCCCAATCATTTGCGTGCCGCGGACGAAGAACACCTGCATGCACGCCTGGTCACCATTGCGCGCCATCCCAAAGACATCGACATCCTCTTCGCGCGTGGTGGACACCATTTGCCGCTCGACAGTACGTTCGATGGCCCGCAACTGGTCGCGCATCATCGCCGCGCGTTCGAACTCGAGCGCCTCGGAGGCGTCGTTCATTTGCTTGCGCAGGCGCCGCAAAACATCGTCTGATTTTCCCTCCAGGAAGAGCAGGACATCTTCGATGACCTCGCGGTACTCTTCTGTCGTACAAAACGAGGTGCATGGTGCGATGCATCGCTTGATGTAGTAGTCGAGACAGGGGCGGGCGTCTTTGCCGGTGATTTCTTTCGTGCAGGAACGCCACGGGAAGAGCTTTTTCACCAGATCGAGGGTCGCGCGCACCGAACCGGCGCTCGCATAGGGTCCGAAATAGCGCGCGCCATCCTTTTCGATACGGCGCGTAATGTAGACTCTCGGCCACGGACTGAGGACGTCAATTTTGAGATACGGGTAGCGCTTGTCGTCCTTGAGGCGGATGTTGAAGAACGGCTGATGGCGCTTGATTAACGTCGCTTCGAGCAAGAGCGCTTCGCCTGCGTTCCCGACGACGATGTACTC
>JBBSKE010000253.1:0-5950 GCA_038256595.1 Tepidiformales bacterium
GATCTCGATCGACTCGATAGCTGCCTCATTGGTGGTGGAATTGAGCGCTGGCCCCTCCCACTTCGAAATCCATCCCGCCGTGAAATCCCACTGGAGGACACGGTTGCGGCCTTCGTCGAGGAGAACGATTGACCCGGCCCGGCGCTCCGTAGCGCCGTCGAGCGTCGTCTTTCGCCAGAGCCACAGGTCCGTGTCCTGGGTGAACCCTCGCTTGCACGTGATATTGCTGAACTTCATCAGCCCGGGAATCTTGCTCACCGTCGGTGGCTGGCTGCCTTCCCGGTACTCGATGATGTCCTGCTCGGTTGCAAGTCCGCCAATCTCGGTGAACCCGGCCCGCGCCACACCCTCGATCTCGACGAGGAAGTTGAACTGCGCGTACGGGTCTACGCGATCTCCTGTAGCCATCTGCGATGCTCCTTTCTCCGTAAGGCCTGCCTAGTCGGCGCCCCGAGTCTTCTGTTGAATGCGGATGATTACGAACTCGGCCGGCTTCACTGGCGCGATACCGATAACGACAATCAGGCGCCCGTTGTCGATCTCGCTTTGCGACATCGTGGAAAGTCCCACTTCGACGAAGAATGCTTCCTCTGCCTTCGTCCCTTCGAGCGCACCATCGCGCCAGACCGAGGTGAGGAAGTTCGTGATGCTGCGCTTCACCGTCGCCCAGAGAGCCTCCGAATTCGGCTCGAAGACTGCAAACTGGAGGCCGTTCTCGATCGACTTTTCGACGAACAGGAAAAGCCGGCGAACGTTGATGTAGTTCCACTCGCTCTCGCTGCTCAGCGTCCGTGCGCCCCAGACCCTCAAGCCGCGATTCAGGTCGCTAAAGTCCCGAAGGCAGTTGATGTCCTTCGGATTGAGGATGTCCTGTTCGCCTTTCGTCAGGCTCGTGCGCAGCTCGCGGATGCCACGAACCACTTCGTTCGCCGGTGCCTTGTGTACGCCCCGGGTGTTATCACTTCGGGCATAGACGCCAACAACGTGCCCGCTCGGCGGGATGTACCGAACGTCTCCTGGACGGCCGAACCGGTCCGTGATGGTCATCCACGGGTAGTAGAGCGCGCCGCGGGTCGTGTCGTACTGCTGTCGCTGCTCCTGGACATCCTGCATCTTCGCCGCGCTCAACGAATCCAGGACGGCGAAGCGGTATCGCATGAGCTCGCAGTGGTTGATCAGCGCGTTCTGGACGTCCTGGCTGCTGCGGCCCGGTGCGGCCACGATGCTGATGTCGTCGATATTCTCAAAGGTCGCGATGCCCGTTCGGTCGGCCGGATCTGGCGCTGTTTGTCCGATGTAGGATGAGTCATTGATGTTATCGAGGTCGTCATCGCCCCTGGCGAGAAACGAGACAACCGCGTCGAACGGCACATCCAGGCGTGACGCAACCGCGTCTCCTTGGTCGACGCCGTTATCATCCCGCGTTAGGTCCGAGAGGCGGATGAGCTCCGAGAGACCCGTCGACTGAGGTCGCCCACTTTTGCGATCGAATACCCCAACGATGGTAGGGGCATAGCGAGGATGTGCTGGGTCCATCGCCAGGTTAGCGAACGTTTCGCTCTCGACGACTTTCCCGGCCGCATCCAGCCGATCGATCAGCAGGTCGAAATCCACGGAGCGGACGAGGTCGTCTTTCTTCAGGGCGACAGTTGCACCCCCCGCAAGGTCCACTTCCTGGCCGGATACCCCTGCCACACGCTGGCGAAGGACAACTTCCGGCGGTGTTCCCCGGCTGACCTCAATGACACTGCCCGCAGCAAGTCCCAGGGTTGCAGCCAGCTTCACTGGCGAGTCGCCGACGCCTGCGGCCTCGATCACCTTCGTGCTCAAGGCGCTGGTCGAGCGGACCCGAACACGCAAACCATTCGCCCAACTTCCCTGGTATCGCGCATGGACGCGGAGCAACGGCGCCTGCCGCTTGAGTGCCGTGCCCATGGCGTGAATGTTGCCCGTTGGCGTTGCCGAAATCGAAAGATTGGCAATCGGGCTATGAACTACATAATGCTCGGCGCCGATTGCGATGATTTGGCCAGCCGTGAGCGCGGATCCCCCGGTCGTGGGAACGAGTGCAGAGCCAGCTCGCGCGCCCACTGCGACATCGATCGCTCGGCCGCCGGGTTCGCCAGGAGCATTGGCGAGAACTACTTCGTCAACCTGGGTGGTCGCGGCCGGATGGTCGAAGAGGAGTCCTGGCTCCGAGATTCCGGCTGCGTTCGCGGCGTCGATAGTCACGTATTCAGTCAGCTCCGGGTGAGCCGTGTCACTGATCCGAAGGACGGCCCCAGCGGCGAGCGTCGATGCGTCGGCTATGGCGGCGACGGACGTATCCCCGGCGGCCATCACTACGTTCGCCGTAAGAGCCAACGGCGTCGAAGCCGTCTCTACCTGGACGGTGACGTTGTCCGCGACCAGGTGGTCAGCGTGAAGCCGCCCGGTGATTCGGACACCCGCGGCGATCGGGGCGCTCGTAGCAGTCACGCGCTCTGACCGCGGCTCATTGAGGAGCAGGAGGACATCGCCAGGCTGGATGTTCGTGCCCGAATCGATAAACAGCACGTCAGCCCCGGCCGCGGCCCGCTCGGACAGCTTTGTGTCCACACGCCTTTCTGACGCGTTCCGGAAGAGGTCTGCCTCCGCGAACTTCGCGGTTTTACCGACGACGCGTGTGACGTACAAACGGCTGCCACCGTTGGTGAAGAAGCCTTCGACAGCAAACGGGAGCAGGTCGCGATCGTGCGAAAAGACCCGATGGTCGAGATAGCTGCCGAACGTTCGCAGGTAGGCCGCAAAACTGGTTACGAGCGTCGGCTCATCAACCGGGCCCCGCTCGGCCACGCCGACGAACCCGGCAGTGCTAGTGCTAACGCCCTCGATCGGCCGGTTCCCAGACGCCACTTCTTCTAGGTACACGCCGGGAGAGAGGTATTCAGGCATGGATTCGGCTCCTTCCCTACTCGAGCGCAAAAACGCGCTGGTTGAATGGCGACCCGAAGTCCAGCGGCAGCTGTGCTTCGAACTCGATGAAGTTCGGCGCCTGCACGACGAACGTCGCGAACGCCGCGACCGGCAGGTCGGAAAGCGTGAAGTAGCCGTTCGCGTCTGAGAAAACCGGCCCACGAGTCTCTGGCAACGAGACCCGGATGCTTGCCGCTGCGATTCCCTGCGATGGGTCCGCCTTTTGGACGACTCGACCGTTAAGACCGACAGGCCGTGGGGACAGCGCGATCTCCACGCCAACTGGCAGGGCCGTTCGCACGGGGACGCTGAAGGATTTGCCCATGATCTCCAGGGTGACTGGCTGCAACTCCAAATCAGCCTCGGAAAGTGGCAGGTCGATGGACTGGGATTCGTAGCCTTCCGCCTTCGCGGTGAGAGCCAGGTCGAAGACCTGCCCGGCCGCCAACTCCGGAAGTGCCGAACGAGGGTCACCGAACCAGGCGAAACTCCCGTCTCTCCCGATGCGCTGGCAAAGTCCAACCGCTCGATCAGGGGCCGAACGCTGATGGAGAAACAGGGATGGCAACGTTCGTAATGGTCGTCGAGCGATTGCGTCGACGATGTGCCCCGTGATGAACGCCTGCGTGGAAAGCACGATGTCGGTGGCGCGAAGCGTGTTGGTCACGACCGTATCCCCACGAGCGAATGGATTTCACGTACAGGTGACGTGCGGGTGTCCGGTCGACCAGATTCGACCAGTATGGTCTGAACCTTGTAGCAAAGAGAAAGCTGGAATCCGCTGCGTAGCGCGCTGCGAATGCGTGTCAATTCCTCGAGCGACAACATCTCAAGCGTAATGCGCGCCTGGAACCGAGCGGTGGCGGCGCCACTGCCGGGCAGCCCGATATCCATGAGAATTGGATTGTCGTGAAAATGCTGTAGGACGCGACCCAACAGTAGCTGATTTTGATCTTCTTCGGCTTCGAGACCCGTGATGAGATAGTGCAATTGCAAGGCGAGCGGCGGAAATCGAAGTTCATCGGTTGCCGTCCGAACTGACGGCTGATTGCGCAGATGTGGATCCGGCTCAATGTGGTAGAGATACACTGAAAGTAGTGGTGGCCCGACGACCACTTCGGATGGAGGCGAGAGGACTATATCCCGATCAACTGTGGACAATCCGAAGTCAGTGGCAGGTGTGTCAGCGAGTGCCGCATGTATCTTCTGGCGCAGTTCGAAGGACGTATCCTGGATCGTCGTATGGCCGGACATCAGGTCTCAAGGCGCGAAAAAAGATGGCACACAATACCGAACTTACTTCCGAACGTAAGTGTGATTGTTCACCAGTGGACTATATGTCCACGTCGCGAGCGGTATTATTTCCGCGCGGCCCGAAGGCTGTCAACCCGCATGTCGAAATCTAAACAATCGTCGATGAAAGTGCCGAGCTTGAGAGGACGAACGAATCACTGCCCGGACCGCTTATGTAAAGATGTTAAATGTCCACAAACAATCGGTATTAAAAGGGTAAAATGGAGGTTAAAAGACTTCGTGACTTGCCGTGCAGTGTGAACGCTGTAGTGACCATTCCCGAGAAGTTCGTCACACGAAACGTCCCGGTGTCGGCGAGGCGCAACAATCGGCGGCCCGGTCCACCACAAAGCGCCGTCCGGGGTCGCCTTAGAGTTTTCCGGGCGACACCCCGCAGTGCCCCGACCTCCATTCCCCCGTCGGGCGTTACGAACTCCCCAGCGTGCAAAAGCGCGATCCGCGGGTTACGACTGCGCCGCGAGAATACGCGCACCACGTCACGGCGCGCATCTGCCGGAGCTCGCGCGCCCGAACCGTTGAGGACCTGGACGTGCAGGCGAACTGCGGCTAACCTCGCGCGCGGCTGGCCGGAGCCGGCGCCGAGGAACTCGCTCTTTTGCCGCGTTCTTGAATTTCGAGAGGTGGAGCCTGCCGGAAAAGCGCGCTTTGGTCGGCTCTCTGCCTCCCTTACCTCACCATTGAACAAACATCGGCATGACGGCACCGCCGTGCGTATGCGCGGCCGATCGGCTGGTTCCATTCCGCATAGATCTGGTGTTGAAACGGACAAGTCCACCGAGCCGGACGTTCTCAGGAAAGTAGTGCGAACGACACATGAACTGGCTCCCGGGAGCATACCAATCCCGCACATGGAAATGGGGCCGATCGAAGCGGATCCTGCGGCCGTACCTTGAAGCGGGGAGCTATCCGGGATCCGGTGATTCTGCAGCCCTGGATATGGCGCAGCTCAGGGCCCGATCGCACGCGGAGCCAGTCGCCGATGGTGTTGAGGTTGAGCACCAAAAAAGGTTGGCGACGCCCGGAACACGCCAACCACCAGGCAAACGTCATGTATTGCCGGCTACCGGCGAGCATGAGTCCCCACCCCGCCTCCGGTGCCTGAGTACGCCGCACATGATTCGGTGTCACTTCTGCGGCCACCCCGGTCGATGAGCTCCCAAGAACGAAACAAACTCTTCCGCCCATTTGCGCCCAGCATTCCAACCGAATACTCTGCCTGAGTGTGTATTGAACGCGGCGAACAGGTTGAGTGCACCGTCCGGTGCATACTCGTGCTCGAAAGATTGGGCTTGCCTGGAATCGCAGGCTTGGTCTTTGCACACCGCTTCCGAGGCTGACGACCGATCCTCATCAACACAGAGGACGACTTCGGTCGGCTCAAGAGCACGCGTGTAGCGTGTTCCGATGGCGGAAACGCGGGCGGCGTAGTCGCTGTCACGGGGAACCCTCGCGGAGAGCCAGGCGTGCTGCTGCCAGGGCTTGAGGTGAAGCCGGCCAAGCACACGATGCACCGTCGAGGGCGAAATCGAGGAGACAATGCCTTCGCTCTGCAGCTGGCAGGCGAGCTCCTCACAGTCCCACTGAGAAAGCGCCGCACAGCGTTCGGCACGACGTTCACGCGTCATCTTCACCAGATGAAGAGTGACTTTGGGGAAAAGACCGGCTCGCGACCGCGACCTGA
>JBBSKE010000254.1:0-5918 GCA_038256595.1 Tepidiformales bacterium
ACGAAGATCTCGCCGCGATCGAGCATCCCGGCGCCAACATCCGGCGGGCACCCGAGCATCATCTCGCGGACAGTCGATTTCACGTCCTCCGGGGTCGTTTCGACGAAAAAACGCTCGACCACGGGTTCGGCAATCACCTGCATGGTCCCTGCTTCGCGGATGAGCTTCACGGTCTGGGCGAAGCCGCCACCGGACGCGGCGGTCAGCGGGCTATCGCCGAGGACGATCCCCTGGACGAGGTCCGGGCGAAGGTCGTTCACGAGCAGCGCAATCAGCCCCCCGAGGCTATGGCCGATGAGCACCGCCGGGCCGGTCGCGCAGGATTCCATGATTTCGACGATATCGCGTGCGGCGGTCGAAGGGTCGTACGGAGCGACCGCTTCGGTTTCGCCGCGACCGCGCAGGTTCATCGAGAGACAGCGGAAGTCGCGCGAGAGGTCCGCGACCTGAAGGCTCCATGCCGTCCGGTCGCAGGCCCAGCCGTGGATGAAGACGAGCGTGGGGCCGCCCGCACCCACATCTTCGACATCGAACTGGACGCCGTTTGCTTCTATCCGCGCCACGGCAGTGACTTACGCTTCGGTGACTCGAGTTCGTGAACCTTCTTCTTGCCCTTGCCGATGCCGGCCATCGCTGCCATCGCGGCGAGACGGAAGCCCCAGCGCAGTGCCTGGGCCGAGCGCGAGCTGCCGGATTTGGCCGCCTTCACGCTCTGCCGGCGGGCAGCCTGGGTCTTCGGGCTGGCAGCGGCGCTCTTGAAGGCGTGTTCCGATGTCCGTCCGAGGACGCGAGCAATCTCGATCGCGTTGTCGCGCGCTTGCTCGACTTCGATGTCGCTCAGCCGGGACCGGGCCTTCGTCGCGCCTGACTTCGCCAGGAGCGAAAGGTCCGTCGCGAGGTGGGCAGCCCGCAGCCGCGCCTCGTCGAGGTCGATCAAGTGGTGAGGTTCGGCGGCGGCAGCAGCCTCGGCGGCCGCTTGCTTCTTCTTCTTGTTGCTCTTGCGAACCATCGAAACGGCGCCGACGGCAATGACCGCGCCCGCACCGACCGCGAGGAAGGTCAGAGCGCCCGGCCGCTTGCGCGAGCTGCTGTTGTATTCGACCAGTTCGTCGAGCGTTGGGCCGTCTTCCATCCCGGGCGGGATCGGCACTTCGCTCGCCTGGCCGGCAGCGAGGCTCGTCGTCTCGAAGAATTCGAGGACCGGCTCAGTAAAGCCGTCCGGGTTGTCGCCGGGGACGCTATGACCGGCGCCGGGAACGACCACCAGCTTGCAGTTCGCCAATTCAGTCGCGCACCGCTCGGCGATGGGCTGCGTCAGCACATCACTCTGCTCGCCGCGGACGAGCAGCACCGGGCAGGAGATCGAGCGGAACAGCGCCCAGACTTCCTCGTTGGTCGCTTCGCTGCCGATCCGGAGGCCGCTCTCCTTGTCCCGGAATCGGTTGTCGAACTTCCAGGTCCACTTGCCGTTCGGGAGCTGCTTCAGGCGATGACGCATGCGCTCTTCGATGTTCTCGCGCGTGCGGCGGTTGTTGAAGCGCATCGCGTTCTGCACGAACTCTTCGAATTCGAGTTCGGCAGGCGCCTGTGTGAAGCGCATGATGTTGTCCACACCATCCTTCGCGGCTTCCGGGCCGACATCGACGAGGACGAGCGAGGTCACGCGGGTGGGGTACTTCGCGGTGTACGTCGCCGCGTTCAGCCCGCCCATGCTGTGGCCCATGAGGAGGAACGAATCGAGTTCCAGCGCCTGCCGCAGCGCCTCCACATCGGCGATGAAGGCGTCGCGAGAATAGTCGCCGTCGGGCGCCCAGTCGCTGTCGCCATGGCCGCGCTGATCGACGGCAATGAGGTGGTACATCCCCTGCGCGCGGGCAGCGAACTCATCGAACATGTGACCGGAAACGCCGAAGCCGTGGAGCATCAGGACGGTCGGGAGGGTCGCATCGCCCCATTCCTGGTAGTGCAGCGTGACGTCCCGGACGCGAATTTCGCGGTCAGTATAGGTTGGGCTGGTAGTCAATCGAGTTCTCCGGCGGGTGACGTACAGGCCTCAGACCCGTCCGTCACATGATAGCACCGCGCCCGGCTGCTTCACGGATTCGCAATGTCTGGGCGGCCGGATGTTATGAGAGTGGTGCCATCCCCTGGGAACCGAGCAGCTGGTTGTAATGCTTCACCACGGAATCGCCCTGGTAGGCAAACCCACCTCCGGGGTTGAACGAGTAGTCATAGGCGGCGCGCACCGCGTATTCGCCCGAATAGCCCGAGCGTTGCCCGGCGTGCCAGGCCTCGGCGAGCCCCTTCGTCGCGCGGTCGATGTTCGTCTCGGGGTCGAAGCGTGCATCGCCCATGCCGTGACCGTAGCCCTGGTCGTGGAGCTGGAAGAGCCCCACCGAGTGGCCGTTGTCGCCAATCGCGTCCGGCCGGCCACCGCTTTCGGAGAGCATCACCGCCTTGAGGAAGAGCGGCGGCACGTTGTATTTCTGGCCGGCGCGGTTCAGCATCGCGTCCCAGCGGTCAGGGTCACTCGAGCCGTCTGCCGAGGAGATCGCGGTGTGTGGTTCGAAGGCGGCGCCGGAAGTCGAAGCCGAGGTCTTCCGGGCAGCATTCGCCGTGCTGGAGGAGGCTGGCTGGGTCAGTTCGACCCGGGGAGCCTCGAACCGGATGCCACCGGTCGAACTGCGCAGGACCTTCGCATGCTTGAGCGAGACGTGCGCGAACGAGGGAAGGCCGCTTGCAGTTGGGTCTATCGCCATACCATTCGATAGTAGTGCTCACGAGGCGCGGCTTGTATCGGGTGACTTCCCCGAACGCCCGGCGACAATCCCTTACTCTCGGCGCAGGTCGTAGGAGGCCGAAATTATGGTAGAACCCCGCATCCCGGACCCGACGCTAATGGCGCGACTGCAGCTCAGCGTGAAGGGCGTCGATTGGGCGGCCTCGCGCGTGAAGGCGTGGCAGCACGAGCCGTTCGAAGGTGGCTGGTCCGCTCACCAGCACCTCGCCCACCTCCTCGCGACTGAGGAGAACAATTTCCACACCCGCATCCGCCGGACGCTCGAAGAGGACGTTCCCACCATGGAACGCTGGGACCATGAGGCGGCCGTCGCTGCGATCGCTGCCGAGGGCGTTGATATCGAGCTGCTCGCCGAGCGCTTCATGGCGGCGCGGACGCAGACATTCGAGACGTTGAAAGCGCTGACTCCGGAGCAGTGGCGCCGAACCGCGGTCTGGTCCGATGGCCTCGTGGTCGATCTCTCCTGGATCGCCGAAAAGGCGCTCTGGCACGCGCTCGACCACTTCGCCACGCTGATCGATATCCACCAGGAGTTCGAGCCGATCCAGTCGAAATAGTCGCGCTCGCGGACAGGCTCAGATGTAGACGGCCTCGTAGGCGCCGGACTTGAGTGCCGCAAGCAGCGAGGCGTTGTCGGTCACCGGGACCGTGAATCGCGTGGCAGCACGGGCGACTTCGCTGGCAGTGTGGCAATCGGAGCCAGCGATGCCTGGCAACCGGAAGCCGCTGGCCAACCCGGTAGCGGCAAGATTCTGGAGGCGCGTATCCGAGCCGTTGATGGCTTCGACCGATTCGAAGAACGTCACGGTGTCCGCATTCACGCGCAGGAGGCCGTCGCGCGCCGGGTGGGCGAGGTAGAGCAGCCCGCCGGATTCCTTGGCCGCCTCGAAGACTCTCGCAGCGAAGGCGAATTCGGCTCGCAGCTCCGGGAGACCGAAAGCGAGGACGTGGCCCATGTCCGTCGAGAGCTCGACCGCGTCGAGGATGAGGAAGCCGGTTCGTTCGCGCAGGGCGTCGAGTTCGCCCGGCTGCCAGCGGCGGTCATGCTCGGTCAGGCAGATGCCATCGAGGCCACGAGCTCGGGCCAGCTCCACGAGCCGGTCCGCGGAGAGGCTGCTGCAGGTCGAAAGCGGCTGCGAATGACAGTGCAGGTCGATCAACGTCACCGGGGCAGGCTCACGCTGTAGAACCGCTCGATGAGCGCGAGGAATTCGGACATAGGCCCCGATTGCGGCTTCGAGCGGCGGTACATCACGGCGATGTCACGCTCGACCGGCTCAGCAGACTCGATGTGGATCTTATGGAGTGTGCCGAGCTTAATCTCGCGGTCGACCGAGACTTCGGGCAGGAGCGCGATGCCGAGGTTCGATTCCACCATCTTCTTGGTCGCCTCGATGCTGTCGAGTTGCATCTGCTGTTGGGGAATGACGCCGAGGTCGCGGAAGAGGCTCAGGATCAGGCCGTAGTACCCAGAATCACGGTCGAACACGATGAGCGACTCTTCGGCGAGGTCGGATACGCGGACGGTGCCCTTTTTCGCGTACTTATGTTCATTCGAAACTACCAGCACGAGTTCGTCGCGATAAATGACGACGGTTCGCACTTCTGGATGGTTAATTGGGCGGCCGAAACCGACCTGGACGTCGTCGTTGAGCACCATATCGAGGACGCCGTCAGAGTGGCCGGTGCGCACGAGCACGTCGACGCCCTCGTGTGCGCTGCAGAACACCTTCAGGATTCGCGGGAGAACATAGGTCCCGACCGCCGGCGCTGTGCCAATCGTGAGGCGGCCGCCGGTGCCTTCGCGCGTCGTTTCGAGCACGCGCATGCCCTCGCCGAGGGTGCGCATGACGCGCTGGGCATAGGGAAGGAACGCGCGGCCGGCGTCGGTGAGTTTGACGCCGCGGCCCATGCGTTCGAACAGCGCCTGCCCGACTTCGCGCTCAAGTGACTGGATGCGATTGCTGAGAGATGGCTGGGCGACGTTCAGGATTTCAGCTGAACGGCTGAAGCTGCCACAATCGGCAGCGGTGATAAACGCCTCGAGCTGGGTGAGCTCCACGGATACCTGCCCTTCGAGCCATAGTGTAGACCTATGGCTTAACGATAGCGCAGGACGCAGCCATAGGCTAGCCGTTGGGAAGTATCACAACCTATCGGACGATTGATCCGGGAATGTCTGGGCGCCGCGAGTTTAGCGCACGCAAGGTATCGCGAGAAGCCCGCGACGAAAAAAGGGCCGCCCATTGCTGAGCGGCCCTTTGAGTTGGTGCGATGTGGAACCGAGGCTACTTGACTTCCCAGGTTTCGCCGCTGTTGATGAGCGCCTGAAGGTCCGGGATGCCCTTCGCCTGCGCTTCGGTGAGCTGGTCGGTGACCATATCCTCGAAAGTGGGCGATTCGACGGCGCGGAAGATGCCGACCGGCACCGGGAACTCCGGGTAGTCCATCGAGCAGAGGATGTTCGCGAGGATTTCGCTCGGCGTGTTGACGTCGTGAACCAGGAGACCTTCGTCGCTGGTCGCGTTCATCACCACTTCCGGCTGGAAGCCGTTCAGGCGAATGCCGTTCTCAAGCTGCTTGCCGAAGCGAATCGGTTCGCCGTGCTTGAGATAGACCATCTTGTCCTGGCGGACTTCCTTGTCGACGAACGCATCGAATGCGCCGTCGTTGAAGACGTTGCAGTTCTGGTAGACCTCGACGAAGGAGACGCCCTTGTGCTGCGAGGCCGCATAGAGCGTCTCGCCAAGGTGCTTGATGTCGCGGTCGATCGAGCGGGCGACGAAGGTCGCGCCGGCAGCGAGGGCGATGCGAATCGGGTTGAGAGGGCGCTCCGTCGTGCCATAGGGCGACGACTTCGTGACCTTGCCCATCTCGGACGTCGGCGAGAACTGGCCCTTGGTGAGGCCGTAGATCCGGTTGTTGAACAGGATCACGTTCAAGTTGACGTTGCGGCGCATCGCATGGAGGAGGTGGTTACCGCCGATGCTCAGTCCGTCGCCATCGCCCGTGACCACGAACACGGTCAGTTCCGGTCGCGCGGTCTTGAGGCCGGTGGCGAGGGTCAGGGCGCGCCCGTGGATGCTGTGGAAGCCGTAGGTCTCCACGTAATACGGGA
>JBBSKE010000255.1:0-5916 GCA_038256595.1 Tepidiformales bacterium
AGCGAGAACGCGAAAATCGGCATGTTCTTCGTGCGCATGGCGCTCGTGCCCGAACTGGCGAGTTCCGCGATCCTGCCGCAGATGGTGGGTGTTGCGCGGGCGCTCGAATGGTGCCTCACGGGCCGCATGATCCTCCCGGCGGAGGCCAAAGAGGCCGGCCTCGTGAGCGAAGTGCTCGCCCCGGAACAGCTCATGCCGCGCGCACTCGAACTTGGCGAAATGCTCGCCCGCCAGCCGCTGGAGGCGATGGGCCGCATCCGCAAGCTGCTCTACACGAACCAGAATGTGACAGACATCCCGGCAGTGATGAAGCTGGAAGGCTCCGAGCTGCTGGCCGCCCGCAAGAGCCCCGAGCATCTCGAGGCGATTACCGCATTTTTCGAAAAGCGGGAGCCAACCTTCGTTCGCTAACTCCTCGAGCAATGGGAATTCACCGCGGGCGACGGCTGGGCGCGCAAATCATAGGGTGATCCCCTACGAGAATTGCCCTGAACTGTCGAACAAGGTGATATGCCGCCTTAACACTCGGATGTAGAATGCGCTATCCGCGACACCGTTCCCGGCCCCACGCGGAGACAAAGAGGAATCATGCTTAACGCTCAGCCAGTGCAAATGAAGTGGAAACGCATCGCCATTGGTCCGGCTTTCCTGCTGATCCTGGCGCTTGCCGGCGCCGGAGTGCTCTGGCTTCAGCAGGCCAGGACAGCCGGCGCAGAACCCGAACCCTACTTCCGCTACTACGAAGGTACCGCCAACGTGAAAGTGAAGAACGGCAACGCCTACAGCGTCTACCCGGTCTACACCTGCACCGTCGTGGAGACGGCCGGCGTCAACGGAAACATCATCGATGTCGATATATTCGGCATCAACATCAACCAGGACATCCTGAGCGATATCGGCGAACTCTTCTGCGGAGGCTACTGCCCGTGCGAAGAGCCGGTCCTAACGCTAGAGAACGCGGTTGTACCGGAGGGGATCCTGCCGGGCACGTTCCTCATCGCGACATGGGTCGACGAGAATCTGACCGGCGGAACGGGCTGGAAGGCCAATCCACTGAAGCAGACCAGCACCCAGTGGCTCTTCACGCTCAAGAAGCCGGAACCCATGGCTGCGATGATCGTGCTGAATAACGAATTTCGCCCCATGCAGGCGAACACGACCCTGATGACGAAGTTCATTCGCAACCGCGAAGGCATCTACTGGAAAGTCGCGGGAATGGCGCCACTGAACGCCAACGGCTTGCCGAAGGTAACGGTCGAAATTGAAGTGCCGGTGACGGGCCACGATTCCCCGCCGACGCCGCTCTCGACGAACCCACAAGATTCGGACACGGTCGATTCTGACACCTCGATGACGGTCACCTACTCGGAGCCGGTCAATGTCGATCCGTTCTTCGTCGAGCTGTCTTGCGATGGCTACGGCTACCAGGCCTTCAACATCCTCGGCCAGGGGACGGCGAACATCGTGATCGACCCGGTAAGCCCTTTGCCGGGCAATACGTTCTGCAACCTCTATATTCCTGAGTGGGCAGTAACGGACGTCGATACCGTCGATCCGCCGGACTACGGCTTCGACTGGGTCGACATAGAGTTTTTCGTCCAGGCATCAAACTAGCGCCTGGATAAGGCCCCCAGAGACGCCACTAATGGCCGCCCGACACAAATCGGGCGGCCATTTTCGTGGGTCGGCCAACACACTTGCCCAGCGGCACATCCAGGCAACACCACAACATCATCGCCAACACAAACCGAGTGATCGCTCGCTCGTCGCAGCGGACCCAACAGAAGCGCTCGCGCCCAAGCCAGTGCGTGCCAGCGTGACTCGGCAACCAATCGTCGCACCCGGCAACCAATCCCCGCCCGCGACGTGGCAACCAACGCGCCCAACTGCACATCCACCCTATCGGCCCTCATCGCCAACACAAACCACGGGCACGCTCGCTCGGTCGCGCGCGTTACTGACAGATTGGCGGCCACGGCATCAGTAGCGCGACATTCATGGCGCGTCGATGGCACTGGCACCTACGCCGCCGCCAGGGGCGACGCTCGCCAATCGCTATATGGCGGCCCGGTAGGCGAGCTGGGTGCTGGTCACGCGGGCACGCACTCGCCAGCTTCTGTTCTCGCGCCGTGGCGGCCGATGGACGAACCGGGGTCAGGGGTCACGCAACCACACACCCGTCTCTAGAAGATCGGATTGACGATGACCGCCTGCTCGCGTTTCGGACCCACCGAGATGAGGTCCACAGGCACCCCGAGGAGCGTTTCGACGCGCCGGATGAAGGCCTTCGCCTGCGCCGGGAGGTCGTCGAAGTTGCGCACTTCCGTGGTCGGCGCGAGCCAGCCGGGGAGCTCTTCGTAGATTGGCGTTCAGCTTTCGATCACTGTCTGGTTAGCGGGCACGGTATCGATGATCTTGCCATCGAGTTCGTAGCCGGTGCAGATCTTCACGCTCGTGAGGTTGTCGAGCACGTCCAGGCGGGTCAACGCGATCGCCGACATGCCGTTGAAGCGCACGCTGTACTTCGCGGCGACCGCGTCCAGCCAGCCGATTCGGCGGGGGCGGCCGGTGGTCGTGCCGTATTCGCCGCGGCCGAATTCCTTGCCATGGTCGCGAATCTGGTCGGCCATGGAGTCGAACAGTTCGGTCACGAAGGGGCCGTTGCCGACGCGCGTAGTGTAGCTCTTGAAGACGCCGACCACGCGGTTGATGTCGGTCGGGCCGATGCCCACGCCAAGCGCCGCGCCGCCACTGCTGGAGCTGGGCACGCTGCTGGTGACATAGGGGTAGGTCCCGTGGTCGAGGTCGAGCAGAGAGCCCTGCGCGCCTTCGAGGAGGACATGCTCGCCGCGCTGGTGCGTTTCGAGCACGACCGCCTGGGTGTCGCCGATGTAGGGGCGGAGCCGGCGGCCGAGGTCCTGGTATTTGTCGACGCAGTCGCCGAGTTCGAGCGGTTCGCCACCGTAGACACCGGTGATCACGCGGTTCTGGTATTCGAGCACCGTCTTGATCCGGCCGGCAAGGTCTTCCGGTCGAAGGAGGTCTGCGATGCGAATACCGCGGCGCGCCACCTTGTCGATGAAGCACGGCCCGACGCCGCGGCCCGTGGTGCCGATGGCGGCATCTCCGCGCATCGCTTCGTCGAGCTGATCGAGGCGAATATGCCAGGGCATGATCATGTTCGCGCGGTCGCTCACCATGAGGCGCGCGGTGCTGACGCCGCGCGAGTTCAACTGCTCGATTTCGCCGAGCAGGACCTCGGGATCGACGGCGCAACCGTTGCCGATGATGCACATCTTCTCGGGGTAGAAGATTCCCGCCGGCACGAGATGGAGCTTGAACTCTCCCTGCTCGTTCAGAATCGTATGGCCAGCGTTATTCCCGGCGGAATAGCGCGCGACAACCTTGGCCTTGCGGGCGAGGAGGTCGACGATTCGGCCCTTGCCTTCGTCACCCCATTGCCCGCCGACTACCACAACAATGGGCATGGCGGAAACTCCAACCCCGCGATTCGCGGGAGCACACAAATACGGGCCGCTGCGAAAGCAGGCCCGTTGAGTCATGTTATCGGGTTCGGCCCTCGTTGGCGAACGTCTGTGCGTGAATTCTCGACCGAACCGCGCCAGGTCACGCGTCCGCAGCATTCATCCTCTATATTGGCGCGGATGCGAACCTACTTCCTCGGGGTTGTCGCGGCCTGGGTGGTTGGCGCCGTCATCCTGCGCACGACCCTCCTCACACCGCAGATCTGCCCGGCCGTCACGGTCGAAGACGCGCAGGGCGCCGCCGTCGCCGCCGCCGACTGGATCGCGCGCTCGCAGCAGGAAGATGGCCGTTACGTCTACGAGTACAACCGCGACACGGACACCTTCCCGGACGACTACAACGTCGTTCGCCACGCCGGCGTGACGATGTCGCTCTACAACGCGGTCGATGCCGGGTTCGCGCAGTACCAGGAGCCCGCCGACCGCGGCCAGGCGTACATGGACGCCAACCTTTACCGCGCGGAGGACTGGGCGGCCTTCAAGAACCCGCGTGACACGAATCTCCAGCTCGGCTCGTCGTCGCTCATGCTCGTCGGGCTCGCGTTTCGGCGAATGGCCACTGGCGACGAACGCTACGACGGCCTCATGCGCGAAACCGCCCGCTTCCTCGTTGTCCTCCAGCGGCCCGATGGCAGCTTTCTCGCGAACTGGGACACCCTGCGGGCCGCGCCAGACCCCACGACGACCTCGAAATACGCGACCGGCGAGGCGTTCTGGGCGCTCGCCCTCATGCACGACATTTTCCCCGGCGAAGGCTGGGACGCGCCCACGAGGCTCGTGGCGGACTACCTTTCGACCAGCCGCGACGAGGAAGAGGGCTTCTCCTTCCCGCCCTGGGCCGACCAGTGGGCCGCCTACGGCCTCGGCCAGATCGGCCCATGGGGGCTGAACGATGCGAACGTGAGCTACGCGCGATCGCTCTCGGACCGGTTCGGGCTGCTCGTGCGGGCGGAGTCGCAGCGCACCGAATCGGAGCTATCGAAGCGGATTCGCGCGCGCCAGGCCCGCGCCGCCGGGATGGGCACCTGGGTGGAGGCGCTCTCTTCGCTGCACAAGCTCTCGGGGGACGAACCGCGGCTCGCGGAGCTGCGCCCGGCCCTCGCGGAACGCACCGCCTGCGGCGTCGGAATGCTCGTCGAACGGCAGCAGACGGCCGAAGACGCCGCTGACTATCCCCGGCCGGAGCTCGTGCTCGGCGCCTGGTTCACGGACGGAGTGACACGAATGGACGACCAGCAACACGCGCTTTCGGCGCTCCTCTTCGGCATCCCGGCCCTCCAGGAGGCGAACGAGTGAGCGAATTCCCGCTCGTCTACTTCAGCTTGCTGCTCGCGATGAACCCGCTCCTGATCGCCTCGGCGATGAGCTGGCGGCCGGCTCCGGTGGTCGCCGGGCAGGCAGCCGTGGCCGGGGGCGTCATCCTCGCGGTCCTCGCAGCCATCTCCGAGCCGCTGCTCGACCTGCTTTCGATCGAACCCGAGACCTTCCGCATCGGCGCGGGCGCAATCATGGGCGTTGCCGGCGCGGCCGCCTTCTTCCCGTTCCACTTTCCGCGCGCGATTCCTGCGCCCGGCGAATCTCCAGGCCCGGCGACGCTCGTGCCGGTGGTCTTCCCGATAGCCTGGCCGGGCATCGCCAGTGCCGGCGCGGTCGTCGTGGCGATGAACTACGGCGCGAACGGCGAACTCCCGGCGACGCTGGTGGCGGTCGTCCTCGCGGCTGCGGTCTGTGGCGCCGTGCTGGTGATGCTCGCCGGGCGCTACCCGTTCCTCTCGCTCGCCTTCGGGCGGCTCTGCGGCGCTGCGCTCGTGGTGCTCGCGGCGGATATGATCGTCTCCGGGGTGAAGGTGGTATGAGGGCACTCTGCGAACCGCGGATCGATCACCGGGATACACATTGTGACGCGATACTCCTCGAGCTTGCTGCCTTATCGGGCGGTGAGAGACAGGTTCGAGCAGCGGATTGTGCTTCCGTTCAGGAGGCTCGTCATTCTTCAATTCGTACGAAATGGCGCGATCGAGAACAACCCGAAGTCTCCCCGTTTCGAACGGTAACAGCTCGCCGAATACCCGACGCCAATAGCACGTGCTGACTGTCGCGAATCCTTCCGGCGCTTGTTAGATATTTCACAAAGTCCGACCATCGAAGCCAGGCGTCACTTCGGGATAGCGGATGTTCCCCGGTGGCCCGCTGGAGGGCCGATGAGTTCGGCGGAAGTAGCACCCACGGCGCGAATGTCGTGGCGGCCACGCGTACAGATTCCCCCATGGTCCGAAGTGCGGCAGAACGCGGTCAGCGGCCTCGTGGTTGGCGTGATCGCGATTCCGCTGTCGATCGCGCTCGCCGTCGCGGTCGGCGTGCCCCCGGTCGC
>JBBSKE010000256.1:0-5902 GCA_038256595.1 Tepidiformales bacterium
ATGACCGCCTGCAGCGACCCGCCGGCATAGTCCGCGAGCAGGTTCGGGGGAATGATCGGCCGCGCCGAACCCCGGTCGGCGAAGAGACTGAGCGCCCCGGCATCGGCGATGTAGTTGAGGTCGTGGCCGACTCTGTCGCGGCGCGGACCAGTCTGCCCGTAGCCCGTCAGCGCGCAGTAGATAATCCGCGGATTCACCGCCGCCATATCCGAATAGCCAAGTCCCAGCCGGTCCATGACGCCCGGACGAAAACCTTCAACTACGACATCCGCATCTTCGGCCAGCCGGAGCGCGAGCTTGCGGCCCTCCGGCTGCTTCAAGTCCAGCGCGATGCTGAACTTGCCCCGTTCGAAGGGGCTCTGCTTGCGTCGCTCGAGTTCCCCGGGCGTGAACGTGTTCTCGGGCTCACCGCGCAACTTCCGCTCCTCGCGTGCGCGTCGCCCGCCGCCAGGCTCCTCGACTTTGACCACTTCGGCGCCGAGGTCAGCGAGAATAGCGGTGGCCATCGGCCCCGGCGCGAGACGTGAGAAGTCGAGCACGCGGACGCCGGTGAGTGCGCCACGCAGCGCGACGTCCGTCTCGCCGTCGCCGCCTTGCGCCCGGTTAGCCACGCGGGAGGCCCAGCCCGCGAGTGGCAACGATGTTGCGTTGTACTTCGCTTGTGCCACCCGCGATGGTGAGCGACAGAGTCCCGAGGAGGAACCGGCTCCATGCGCTTGAAGGGGAGTTCTCACCGAACTCCAGTGCGGGCATACCGACAATCGTCATCGCAAGCTGGGCGAGCCGTTGCTGGAATTCGGAGCCGAACGCCTTCGAAATCGAGGCCTCGTAGTTCGGAATCTTGCCAACTTCCTGCAGCCAGGCGACGCGGTAGGAGAGCATTCGGCCGATCTCGTATTCAATCCAGGATTCGGCGACGCGTGACTTCTGATCGGTGCTGGCCCGCAGTTCTCCGGAGCGAATGTTCTCCGTGAGCCGCTCAAGGATGCGCCGGCCGGGTGCGATACGACCGATCCCGGAGCGTTCGAAGTCGAGGGTTGTTGCGGCGGTGTACCAGCCGCGATTTTTCTCGCCGAGCAGGTTCGCCTTCGGCACGCGGGCGTTGTCGAAGAACACTTCGTTGAACCCGTGCCCACCGGAGAGGTTGCGAAGTGGGCGAATGTTGATTCCCTGAGTGGTCATCGGGAAGAGGAAGACCGAGATGCCCCGGTGCTTCGGCGCGTCCGGGTCGGTCCGCGCGAGGAGCAGCATCCAGTCCGCCCGGTGCGCGCCGCTCGTCCAGATCTTCTGGCCATTGATGACGAAGTCGTCGCCGTCTTCAGCGGCGCGCGTGGCGAGGCTGGCGAGGTCCGAGCCGGCGTTCGGTTCCGAGAAGCCCTGGCACCAGTTCACGCTGCCATCGACGATCGCCGGGAGATGCTCGCGCTTCTGCTCTTCGTTTCCGACGAGCATGATTGTCGGGCCGACGCGATCGACGCCCATATCCATGGACGGCGCACCGTAGTAGGCCATCGACTCGTTGTAGATCGCCTGCTGGACCGGCGACGCGCCGAGCCCGCCCCACTCTTTCGGCCAGGCGAGCGTGTGCCAGCCTCGCTGTGCGAGCTTCTTGCGAAAGACCTGCGCGCGCTGAAAGTACTCGTTTTCTTCGGGGTCGTTTCGTCCCGGACCGCCCCTGTCCCATTCACTGCTGGCAAAGGTCTCTACTTCCGAGCGGAAGCCTGTCTGTTCTGGTGAAAAACTGAATCGCATGAATCATCTCCGTTCCAGGGTGAATTGTGTGAATACGTCTGCAAGAGTCACTCGAACACACCCGCGGCGGTGAGCTCTGCGATTTCATCCGAGGACATGCTGAGGATGTCCTGGCAGATTGCGTACGTGTGTTGCCCCAGCATTGGGGCTGGGAATGCCGGGCCAGAATCGACACCCGAGATGCGGAATGCCTGGGCGTGGACGCGATGGGCGCCGATCTCCGGGTGGTCGAGCCGCCTGAAGAAGTTGCGGTGCGCCAGCTGCTCATCGGCGAGGAGGTCACTCGCGCGGGTGACGACGCCTGCGGGGACGCCATGGTTCTGGAGCGCCTGCTCCAGTTCGAAGGGGTCCCACTCCCGGGTCAGGCTAGCGATGAGGTCGTCGAGCGCGTGTTCATCCTGTTTCCGGTCGGCGAACGTCGGCCAGAGGCTATCGGTCAGCCGGTCCGAATTGAGGACGAAGCAGAGGCTGCGCCACTCGCTATCCCGGCGAACGGTGATCGCTATCCAGCGGTCGTCGCCTTTGCAGGGGTACGTGTTGTTCGGGACTGCGTAGTCTTCCTGGTTGCCACGGCGAGTAATGGTCCGGCCGCTCATCTGCATATCGAGCAGCGGTGCGGTGAGGAACTGGAGCGAAGACTCGACCTGGGCCTGGTCGATATACTGGCCACGCCCGGTCACTTCCCGCACTTCCAGGGCGACGAGAATCGCCGTCGAGAGAAATGGCCAGGAGATGAAGTCGGTATAGGCCGAGTAGGGTCCGACGGGTTCGCCGCCTTCGTCGCCCGTGAGGTCGTACCAGCCTGTGACCGCCCCGGCGAGTTGGCCATACCCACGATGTGTCGAACGTGGGCCGCGCCGTCCCTGCAACGAGTGGCTCGCCACGACAATCGCCGGGTTCCAGCCGCTGACCGTGTCATAGCCGAATCCGAGCTTCTCCATGACGCCCGGGACGTACGCCTCAAGGAACACATCGGAGACTTCCACGAGCTTCTGGAGGACGCCCCTGGCCGCTGGCGTCTTGAGGTTGAGCGTGAGCGACAGTTTCCCCGCGTTGTACGCGGCGTAATACCCCGAGCGATTCGGACCGGGAGTGCCACCCGCATAGGGCGTGCCCATGCGCAGCGTGTCGAGCCGATGCGAAGTCTCGACTTTGATGACCTGTGCGCCGAAATCAGCGAGCACTCGGGTCGCCGAAGGGCCGGCGATCGTTGTGCCGAAGTCAATCACGCGAATGCCACTGAGGGGCAGGCCGGTCGCTCCGGAAGGAAGTTCGCTCACGTCAGATTCCCCCCGTGCTGTGTACCAGCTGAATCTGGTCATCGCCCATGCCGAGTTCGTCCCGGTAGATCTCAAGGGTGTGCTGTCCCACCTCAGGCGCCGGTCCGCGGGGACTCCAGCGCGCGCCGCTCATATAGACGGGTGCCTCCGGCACACGCAGCCCTTCGGGAAGCGACACCGTCGGCAACGAGGTCCAGGACGAGCGCGACTCGAGCTGCGGGTCGGCCATGATGTCGGCGATGGTCTGCACCGGTGCCAGCATGACGCGCTGCGCCAGCGCCCAGTCGAAAAGTCTCGCCTTGGGTTGTGTGGCGAAGAAGCTGCGGAATACGAAGTCGAATCGCTCACGCTGCTCACCTTCGAGGGTGCGCAAGTCGACCTCTTCCCAGGCGATGTCGTGGAGCCAGGCTGGCGCCATACCCGCTTCGTCCATCAGCGTGATGAGGCTCCGGAGGGCAGCGGCATTGGCCGGGCCTGTCTGGAACAGCCAGACCACGTACCCATCGAGCGTTTCGAACACTGAGCGGATCCGCACTGCTGTGCCCATGTCTCGCGCTGCACCCTGGCGCTTAAGGTTGACGCCGGCGAAGTCGTAATGTTGATACGTGTGCGTGAGCATCCAGATGCCGGTGTCCCGCGCGGCGACATCGACGTCCACGCCTCGCCCGGTTCGCCGGACCTGGCGAAGCGCCAGCATCAGCCCGAGCAGGGCGTGGTTCGCCGAATGCAGGAACGACTGGTACGGCGCGGACGGCTTCAGCGGGCTGCCATTCGGATTGCCGGTCATGTGCATGTATCCGCTCTGCGCGAGGTTCACCAGGTCGGAGCTCAGCTTGTGCGCCAACGGACCCGACTGCCCAAATGGTGAGATGGAAACGCTGATGAGCGCAGGGTTGTCATCGCGTAACCTGCCGACCCCGAGGCCCATTGCATCCAATGTGCCTGGCGAGAACGCCTCAACGACGACGTCAGCTGTGGCAATCAAGCGGCGCGCTGCGAGTTGTCCATCGGCTGAAGTGAGGTCCGCGGTGACACTGCGGGAGCCGGTCGCATAGCTCGCCCAGACCAGGCTCGAATCCTGGCCGATGGAGTCTGGAGCGAGTGGTCCGAGGCAGCGGTCGGGGTCGCCGCCGGGAGGTTCGAGACGGATGACATCCGCGCCGAGGTCCGCTAACCACTTGCCCATGAACAGAGTCGGGAGGCCGGGGAGAGCGATCACCCGGATGTGGCCGAGTGGGCGCTCCGGGGAACTCTCCCGGGTAGGCGATTTCGGCGTCGGTATAGGTTCGGCGGTCATGCTCAACGTCCCCGGAGCCGGGGGTCGAGGAGGTCGCGCAGGCCGTCTCCGAGAAGGTTGAACGAGTAGATAGAAAGCGAGAGCGCGATACCCGGGAAAATGACGAGCCACGGCGCGTCTGTCGCGTATCGGCGCGCGCTTCCGCTCAACATGCCGCCCCATGACGGCTGCGGCGGCGGAGTGCCCAGGCCGAGGAAACTGAGCGTCGCTTCGGCGAGGATAGCCCCGCCGAGTCCCGCCGTGGCCAGCACAATGATGCTGGGCGCGACGTTCGGGAAGAGATGCACAGCCATGATTCGGCGGGGCTTCGCCCCGATGACGCGGCTGGCCTCGATGAACGGCCGCTCTTTCAGCGTGAGCACATTCGAACGGACGACGCGTATCAGGCCCGGTGTCTGGACAACAGCGAGCGCGATGATCACGTTCGTCACGCCCTGCCCGCGAGCCGCCACAATAGCGAGTGCGAGCACAATCGTGGGAAACGCCATCAGCATATCGACGATGCGCAGCAGGACGTTGTCGAACCATCCGCCGATGTAGCCGCTCGCGATGCCGAGGGCGCTTCCTATGATGGTCGAAAAGAGGACGGCGATGAAGCCAACCTTCAGCGAGACCTGGGCGCCATAGATCACTCGCGAGAAAAGATCGCGGCCGAATTCGTCGGTGCCGAAGTAGTGGTCCGCGCTCGGCCCTTGCAGGCGCTCGGGTGCATTGAAACTGTAGGGGTCATGGGTGGCAACGACTGGGGCCGCGAGCGCCACGACGATGAGGATGATGAGCGTGAAGGTCGCTGCGGCCGCCAGCGGCTTCTTGCGAACGAATCGCATGAGGCGCGCGCTCCACTGCGTCTTTGCCGGACCAATCCCCAGGGGGACTGCTGTCGAGGAACCGGTCATCTCACTCATAGCGAATCCTCGGGTCGAGAACGCCGTAGCTCAGGTCGGTGGCGAGGTTGATGAAGACGAATACGAACGCCATCAAGGTCACCGCGAACTGCACGGCCGGATAATCACGGAGCGTGATCGAATTGACGATGTACGAGCCCATGCCAGGCAGGACAAAGATGCTCTCGGCAACAACCGCGCCGCCAATTAGGTTACCGAACTGGCCTGCGCTGATGGTCACGATCGGAAGCATTGCATTTCGAAGCACGTGCCGGGTGTATAGCGGGAAGTTCGCAATGCCCTTGGCGCGTGCCGTCCGGACGTAGTCCTCGCGCAGCGCCTCGAGTACGGCGGACCGGGTCATGCGCGAGACGCTCGCCGAGAGTGCATATCCGAGGATGAGCACCGGCCAGAGCATCTGGCTGAAGTTCGACCGCGGGTCGACCCACGGCTCTTTGTATTCCAACGGCGGGAGCCAGCCGAAGTAACGGCTGAGCACCATGATCAGGAGCGTCGCAAGCCAAAAGCTGGGCATCGATAGCCCGCCGATGCTCACGATCCTCATCAGATAGTCGACCCACGAGTCCTGCCTTATGGCGGAGATGGTGCCAATCGGTATCGCGATAATCAGCGACACCAGGATTGCGCCAATCGCAAGCTGGCCCGTCACTAGGATTCGTGGTTTTACC
>JBBSKE010000257.1:0-5888 GCA_038256595.1 Tepidiformales bacterium
GCATCCGTGATTGGGTGCAGGCTTGCCGGGTGAGCGATTGGTGGGCCTGCGGGCGCGCGATTTGGTGGCGAATCACGACGCCCACTCCATCCCTGTCGTGGCTCTGAACGGTTACCGGCGGCGCGGGTCGAGTCGGAGTTATACCTGGATCAGCTCGATTTCGACGTCCAGTAGCTCGCAATCGAGGCGCCAGTGTTCGATGGCGGCGGCGATGGTCTGCACCTGGCGGTCGGCGTGCTGCGATTCGTTGGCGATGCAGGCGACCGCGATCGTCGTGTAGGCGGGCGTGTCGAGGTCAGCGATCTCGGCGCAGCTGGCGTTGTAGCGCGTGCGCACGCGTTCGACCACGGATTTCACAATGGTACGTTTCTCTTTGAGGGTCTCGGCGGGGAGGGCGAAGCGGAGGCGGAGGACGGCAACAGTCACGGCGGAGCATGGCGCGGGCGAGGTTTCGCGGGCCACCGTTCGAGTGTAGCAGGCCCGGCAGGGTAGGATCGGGCGATGCAAGACGCGGTTGTGGGTGCAAATTGGCGGCGGTGATGCGCGCAGTGGTCATCGCGAACGGCGAACCTCCGTCCCTGGGGCTGATGCAGGACGTGGCGATGCGCGCGCGGCTCGTGGTCGCGGCCGACGGCGGCGCGGACCTTGCCTTCGCATTCGGGCTCCAGCCGCACGTGGTCATCGGCGACCTCGATTCGGTCTCGCCGGCGGCCCGGCGGCAGCTTCTTGGCACGAAGTTCATCCAGGACTCAGACCCGGACACGACCGACCTCGAGAAGGCGCTGAACTACTGCATTGCCCGCGGGGCGACGGAGATTGCGGTGCTCTGTGCCGGTGGCGGACGGGCGGACCATGCCCTGGGCAACCTCTCGCTGCTGGTGAAGCTCGGGCGGACCGCGAACATCCGGCTGCTGGACGACCAGTTCGCAATTTCGCTCGTGAACGGCCGCGCCGAAGTCGATGGGCCGATTGGGACGGTCGTCTCGCTGGTGGCGATTGGCGCCTGCACCGGGGTGACCACCCACGGCATGCGCTGGGAACTGAGCGACTACGAGATGACCTTCAGCCCCTACGGCATCCACAACGAGATCGCCGATTCGCCCGCGAGCGTGGAGGTGGCGACGGGTGACCTGCTGCTCTTCGCCGGCCGCTGGGTCGAACGGCACGGTAGTAAGCCAGGGTAAACATTCGCAACCCGGGCCGCGGGGAGCGTCACCTTCCGCGAGGTGGGCACCATTGGAAGGGAGACGGTGAGGCAGCGCAAGCGGGCCCACCGGACACCACCCAACGGAGTAACAGATTATGGCTCTCTCGAAATCGAAGTTCCTCGCCCTCGGCCTCTCCGGCCTCCTCGCGATTGGCGTCATCGGTGGCGCCAGCGCTGCGATGAACGAACCGGGCGATGGTCCGAAGGTGCGCGCCGCCCAGACTGAGCGGCGCATCGAACACCCGGTGCTGGTCAGCATCAAGAGCATCATGAAGACCTGCGATATCTCCCGCGCAGAGCTTCGCGAGGGCTACCAGGCGGGCCAGAGCATCAACCAGATCCTCGAAGCGAAGGGCTCGGACCCGGCGCAGTGCAAGGCCGACGTCCTCGCCAAGCTCGATACCCGCCTCCAGGCGGCGGTCGACAACGGCAACATGACGCCAGAGCGGAAGGCAGAGTTGCTGCTCAAGGCCGACGAAGGGCTGACCCGGCTGATGGCCCACGTGCCGACTCCCGGCGAACGCCCGGCGCGACCTGCCGCCGAATAAGCGGTGACCCCGCCCACGCGCCCCACGATTCGAGAGGCCTCCCGGTTGTTGCCGGGGGGCCTTTCTCGCGCCTCGGGGAATTCCCCTACGCGAGGTAGGGGTTTTGCGGTCGCGATGAGGGAATATCGCTGTCCCGTCGGGGAATTCCCCGCTGCGTGGGGCCGTGCTGGCGGTCTAATCTGCGGGTACACAACCCCAACCCGTAGGAGTCGCCCCGTGCGAACCTGGATGCACCGTCCACGAATTATCTCCCTCGCAGCCACCGCGACCGGTGTCACCGTCTGCCTCACCGCGTGGGCCACTGCGTCCGCAGCCAACGATTCGACGCTCCCTGTGGGCTGGAACAACATCGCCTACATGGGCGGCACCGAGGATGTGAGCCAGGTGCTCGCGCCCATCGAAGGCAAGTACAACGCCGCCTACCGCTGGGATTCGAACCAGCAGGTGTTCGAATTCTTCGCGCCGGCCGCCCCTTCGTTCGCGAACAGCATCGAGGCCCTGAACGAGGGCGACAGTATCTGGATCGACATCACGAAAGAGGGCGCGCAGCTCAGCGCGGTCACCACGAAGACCGGCGTCATCTCGATGGCCGCCAGCACCTTCCTCCCGGCGAACGACCTCGCTATCTACGAGAAGAAGTTCAACGAACTCGCCCCGGTCGGCACGGACGAGGCGTCGAAGCGCTACTACGCCCCGGTCATCATTCCCCAGGGCGCGACGATCACGAGCATGACCGCGGCCTACCAGGCGAGCGGCGCCGGCCAGGTGCAGGTGCGGCTCGACTACACGCCGATTGGCAATTCGGACTCCGAGACTGGCCCGGTCTACAAGCTGGCCGAGGCGCTTTCGACGCAAGGCCCCTCGCCGGTGACCGCTCCCGCTTTCGCCCACGTCGTCGATAACTCCGCGAACGTCTACTTCATCGTGGTCGACCTCACGGGTGGCCCGGCGACGAAGCTGCGCGGCGTTTCGGTCGCGTACACCGGGGGTTAGGATGCCGACGACCGCACGCGCGGCTACCCAACCGCGGCGAACCGTCGCCGCGACCACCGCCCTTGCGCTGGCCGGTGCGCTCCTCCTGCTGGTCGCCGTTCTCGGCAGCCGCGACCCGATGATGGCCCACGCGGCCACCCCAATCACGCGCGACCTCGAAATCACGAGCGGATTCAGCGACACCGATATAGACGAAGCCGAGGCAGCCCTTGGGCACGACGGCGTGACGCTCACTCTGACCGGCGACGGCGCCAGCGGTTCCCGCCGCTGGGTCGCGGTTCGGACGGACATCACCAGCATCCCGGCGGACGCGAACGTGACGCTGGCGGAGCTGGTGCTGCAGATTGCGACGCCATCCACCGGCGCGCTCACGATTACTCCCGGGCGGCTCGGTTCAAGCTGGACCGAAGCGGCCACCTGGAGTGGTTCGGCTGGCGGCTGGAACGTCGCGCCCGGAAACTCCGAACCAATCACGGCAGAGACGACCGAGGTGCGCATCGACGTCACCCTCGACATTTCGGAATACCTCGACGGCACCACGAACAACGGCTGGGTGCTGCGCGTCATTGGCGGCGGCGACACGGTCGTCTTCCACTCGTCCGAAGCGGTCGACGCGAACCTGCGGCCGCGGCTCGAGGTCCAATACAGCGCCAGCTCGTCCGTGTTGGTCCCGGGCGCGGGCACCTACTCGAGCGATTCGGCGGGCACCTACGAAGACACCTTCGTCTCCGCAACCGACCCGGACACGACGAAGAGCACGCTCGACACGCTGAGCATCGGCCGCACGACGACGGAGGTGCGCGAGGGCCTCGTGCGCTTCCCGGTCGTCAGCGAGCCCGGTTTCGACGGCGCCCAGGTGCTCGAGGCGAAGCTGGTCCTGCCGATTTCGGCGCATGGTTCGACGCGCACGTTCGCGGCCTCGCGCATCTGCCAGCCGGCGAGCCTCAACGATGCGGGGGCCATCGCCTCCCGCACCTATTCGAACCTGCCCTACGGCGCGCTCAGTTCGATCCAGGCGACCACGAGCAGCTACGACGGCAGCAGCGAAACCCTCGAGTTCAATGTCACGGCCATCGTCCAGGAGTGGGCGAACGGCGAGCCGAACCTCGGTTTCCACCTGAAGCAGACGAGCCAGACGTCTCTCGAAATCGTCGATTTTGGCAGCTTCAACAACGGCAGCGCGGCCCTTCGCCCCCGCCTCGAAGTGAACTATGTGGCTGGCGACGGGCCGAACGGCGGCACGCCCGCCTGTGGCCAGGCGACCGCGACGGCGACGGCGACCTTCACGAACACCGCGACGGCCACCGCGACCAGCACAGCCACCTCCACGCCGGTCACCCCGACCGCGACGTCGACACCAGTCACGCCAACGGCGACCGGCACCGCGACGCAAACACCCACCCAGACCGCAACGCCGACTTCGACCCAGACACCGACCGCAACGGCGACCGCCGGGCCTTCGACACCGGTGCCGACCGCCAACCTGCAGGTGCTGACCTCGGCCGGGCCAGTGGCGCGCAGCCGCCTCACCTTCCAGGCGATCGACGCGACCCAGCAGCTCGAATCGGGCAGCTTCGCGATTCTCAACCCGGACACGGACCACTACTGGAACGGCGCACTTGGCGAATGGCAGGAGGAGCGCTTCGAGAACCCGGCGACGAAAACTTCGGACACGACATGGGCGTTCGCCATCGAGGGCGCGGCGCGGCGGCAGTTCGTGAACATCACGGTGACGATCGAATTCAGCGGCGACGGCCCCGATGGCCTCCTGCGCAGCCTCGAAAGCGCCGGGATGACCATCCGATGAGCGACTTCGAACCAGCAGGGGATGCGAGGCCCGATAGTCAGGCATTCCCCTACGGAGGCGCCGCGGCAGGGATAGGAACTGGCCCGATACGACCGCGCGCGAGGGTCCATTACGCTCGGGGCATGAAACGAATTGGTGCGCACCTCTCGCTCGTCAGCCTGGTCGGATTTGCCTCGACGGCATGCCTCGGAGTACCCACCGACGGCACGCTCACGACTCCAGGGGCGCCGGACACGAGCACCCAGACCTCGCGGCTGCCGACCCTCCTCCAGCAGCTCCAGGGCGGCAACGCCGGGGTCGAACTGTTCGATGCGACGCCAAAGAGCGAGGTCCTCGGCGTGCAGGACGCACAGGGCAAGGATGTCGGCAGCACGGCCACCGTGACACCGCTCGGCACGCGAACGGTCACCGCCGTTGCCACGCCGACCACGACGTTTATCACGGCGACGCCGACGCTCCGTTCGAACATCCAGCCGATCGTGGTGAACACGCCGACGCCGGTACGCACGCTGCCGCCGGGCGAGACGCCGCAGCCGACCGCCACCAGCGCGCCACCAACAGCGACGCCGACCAGCATCCCCGCGACTGCGACGCCGACGGTGATTCCGCCGACGCCGACGCGAACCCCGACACCGCAGCCGACACCGACCATCCCGGTCGAGACGGCCCCCACCGCGACGCCCATCGCGCCCCCGCTGGAGGACTAGCCGTGGCCCGAGCAGCGACAGCCGAAGCACCCACCCGCGCCCGTTGCGAAGGCTGCGGCACCGGCCTCTCCTACCACGCCTGGGAGCAGGGCCATACGCTCTGCCGGATGTGCGTGCAGGTGGGGACCGCGCCAGCCGCGACGTTCATCCCGGTGCAACGAACCGGCGTGCCCGCCCGCCCGCGCCGCGTCGCCCCGCCGCCAAACCAGGACGACCTCATCGACCAGCTCATCGCGAGCCTCGAAACCGAGTCCGCGCTGAGCCAGGGCCAGTCAGCGCAGTCAGACTCTATGCGCGGCGTACTCCAGGACATCGGCTTCGGCCAGAGTTCGAGCGAACTTCCGTGGGCCGCCTGGGGCTTCGCCGCCGGGTTCACGCTGAACGTGGTCGTCGCGAAATACGCGCAAATGACCTCCGGCGCCTCCATGGGCGAGTTCATGCCAGCCTTCGTGGTCGGCGGAATCATCGCCGGGGCCGCCTGTGCGGGTATCGGCTGGGGGATTGCGAAGCTGCGGGAGCGGTAGGCCGGGCTGTAGGCTCTAAGCTTTCGGCCAATGGCGTTGACCCAACCGCCACATGTCAGTAACGCGACCGACCGAGGGAGCGTGCCACCCGCCGACCCCGGC
>JBBSKE010000258.1:0-5846 GCA_038256595.1 Tepidiformales bacterium
GGCGCGACCGATCATTCCACCGAACCTGCTCGCGGACTATGCGGGCGGGTCGCTGCAGGCGGTCATCGGTATCCTCGCCGCGCTGCATGCGCGCACTTCGACGGGACGCGGGCAGTCTGTGGACGTCAGCCTCTCCGATGGCGTGGTCGCGCTGCTCGCGCCCGAGGCCTCCTCGTTCGCCGCGACCGGACGTGTTCCGAAGGGTGGGAGTACGCGACTGACCGGTTCGATGGCCTACTACGCCGTGTACGAAACTGCGGACGGACGATTTATCTCGCTCGGCTGCAACGAGCCTGCGTTCTTCCGCGAACTCTGCGCGGAGCTGGGACTCGAAGATCTCATCGAAAGACAGCAGGTCGAAGACCCCGCATGGCAGGAAAAAGCGCGCGAGGCCATCCAGTCGAAGATCGCTTGCGGAACGCTGGCGGATTGGGAGGCGCGATTCGGCCCGAAAGACATCGCTTTCGCACCCGTCAGGACGATCGACGAAGTCTTGCAGGACCCGCACTACGTGGAGCGTGGCCTGGTGCACCCGGGCGAAGATGGCTCGCCACGCTCGGCGCGCATCGGCAGTCCCTATCACCTTTCCGACACGCCAGTCATGCCGCGCTTCGACGTTCCCGTCCCGGGCGCACACACACGCTCGCTTCTCGAATCGATTGGCGTCGACGCCGCGAAAGTCGATGAACTCATCGCATCCGGCACCGTGGCCTGATGTCACGACGCATCGACGACCGGCGCTTCGTGAAAGGAGCACTCGATTGACCGCAGTTGTCTCGCCCACTCCCGAAGCACCGACACGCCGCTCGCCACTCGAGCACCTGACGGTTGTCGATCTGACGACAGAGCTCGGCGCGCTCTCTGGCCGAATGCTCAGTGGGCTCGGCGCCGAAGTTATTCGGCTCGAACCGCCGACCGGCGACCCACTGCGACGGAAGCAGCCACTCGCAACGGGAGTTTCGGGCGACGAAGTGAGCCTGTACTGGCTGCACATGATGTCGGACCGGCGGACGGTGCAGGTAGACCCTGAGACGGCGGCAGGGGTGAGCATATTCCTCGACCTGCTGGCGATTACGGACATCGTCATCGAATCACAGCCGCTCGGGCGCATGAAGTCGCTGGGCCTCGATTACGAGGACATCAAGGAGCGGTTTCCGAAACTTATCTGGACCTCGATGACGCCGTTCGGCCGCCATGGTTCGCGTGCTGGATGGGCGGCGACGGACATCACCGGCGTCGCGTCGGGCGGACTCATGAGCCTCTGTGGGGACCCGGACCGCGCGCCGCTCCGTCCCTCGGTCGAGCAGGGGTACGCGCAGGCGGGAATCGTCGGCCTCGCCGGGACACTCGCTGCACTGCACGCGCGCAACGCCACGGGTATCGGCCAGCTCGTCGATGTCTCGATGCAGGAAGCCGTGAGCAACTGCCTCGGAAACGCGCGGCTCTATTTCGAGTTCGACCAGGTCATTTCGAAGCGTGCCGGTGGATCTCGCGCGTACGGTGAGCTCGGTACGCGACTCGTCTACCCGTGCGCAGACGGCTACATCTCCATCTCGCGCAACACACATACACCGGGCCTTCTCGCGCGATGGATGACTGAGTCGGGTATGACGCCGAACTTCGACCCGGTCGAATGGGCGAGTTTCCCCCAGTCCGGCGCGGGCATGGCGAGTCCAGAGAAGACGCGCGAACTCGAAACGGACCTCGAAGCCTTCTTCGCAACGAAGACCAAGATGACCCTGTACGAAGAGGGTCAGCGTCGGGGCCTGATGATCTGCCCGGTCTCGACACCCGCCGACCTGCTCCAGAACGAGCAGCTGACACAGCGCGGATTCTTCCGGGAGAAGTACTTCCCGGAGCTTGGTGCGTGCCTGAAAGTCCCGGGTCCGCCAGCGCTGATGTCGGTCTCGGCGTGGGATACCCCACCCGGGCAACGAACGCGTGCCGCCGAAGTGCAGCCACGTTCACCTGGTTCGAAGGATTCGCACGAAGCCCTTGCCGGCATCCGCATCGCCGACTTCTCATGGGTTGGCGTTGGCCCGCTCGCAACCCAGACGCTCGGATTCCTCGGCGCTGAGGTCGTCCATGTTGAGTCATCGACTCGCCTCGACGGGCTCCGAAGTTCGGGCCCGCGACGAGGCGAAGGCCCGGATGCCGGCTCGTACTTCGCGAACTTCAACCGCGAAAAGCTCGGCATGACGCTCAACCTCCACGCACCGGGCGCGCGGGAGGTAGCGCTCGGCCTGGCGCGCGAATCCGACGTCCTCGTGGAGAGCTTCCGCCCGGGCTTCATGGCCTCGGTCGGCATCTCGTACGAAGACGTGCGTGCGGTCAATCCCGGCATCATCATGATGTCCTGCTCGATGGAAGGTGCCGCTGGACCCCACGCCGGGTTCCGCGGCTTCGGACTCACACTCCAGTCCACGGTCGGCTTCACGCACTTCACGAGCTGGCCCGATAGGCCGCCAGTTGGCACCGGGACTGCCTACACCGACTGGTTCGCGGCGAACGTCGCGGCCTCGTTTCTGCTCGCGGCCATTGAACACAAACGCCTCACGGGAGAGGGCCAGTACATCGACCTCTCCCAGCTCGAGGCCTGCACCTGGGCGCTGGATGCGGAACTCCTGCGATTTACTGCCAGCGGGGTCGCCGGCACAGCCATCGGCAATCGCCACCCGGAGATGAGTCCTCATGGCGTGTTCCCCTGCAAGGGAACGGACCAGTGGATCGCCCTTGCCTGCAGAGATGACAGCGATTGGGCGCGCCTCGCGGCGGTCATTGCTGACGAGCGTCTCGGCCGGCCGGAATATGAATCGCTTGCGGGCCGGCAAGCCGCCGAGGATGAAATCGAGACGGTCATCGCCGAGTGGACCGCCGGCCACGAAAAAGTCACGGCGACCGAACTTCTGCAGGCGAACGGCATCCCCGCTTATCCCGTGAACGACGTCGGTGACGTGCAGACCGACGTGCAGCTGCGCGAACGCGGGCACTTCTGGCGGCAGCGCCACCCGGTCATCGGCGAAGTCGACTGGGACGGGCTGGGGTTTCGGCTCTCGAAGACGCCGCTGTACCCCTCGAAACCCGCGCCGCTATTGGGCGCCGACAACGCATACGTCTACGGGCAGGTCCTCGGGCTCCCACCGGAGGAGATCGCACAACTCGTCGCCGCAGGAGTGCTGGAATGACGAGGAACACCCACTGGAGAAGTGGCTAGCGGCGTTGGCACATGCCACAAGAGAACCTGAAACAACTACCAAACTGGAGGCTACACAATGAAAGAGTACGCAGACATTAT
The DNA here is from genome assembly GCA_038256595.1 of Tepidiformales bacterium. Classification (GTDB taxonomy): domain Bacteria; phylum Chloroflexota; class Dehalococcoidia; order Tepidiformales; family Tepidiformaceae; genus JBBSKE01. Next base: position 3,296 of record JBBSKE010000258.1, read on the forward strand.
CGTGACCCAGGTCGATGAGTCCGTTGCCATGGTCCGGATCAACCGGCCGCCCAACAACTTCTTCGACCTGACACTCATCGAGTCTATCGCCTCGGCCTACGAGGACCTGGGCGCGGACCCGAAGTTCCGGGCCATCGTGCTCGCGGCAGAGGGCAAGAACTTCTGCGCGGGAGCCAACTTCACCGCCAACCCACCGGCAGCGAGTGCAGCACCGGCCAGTTCAGCGCCCGTTTCGAGGGACAACGCGTTGTACTCCGAGGCAGCTCGGCTCATGGCCGCGCCTCTGCCGGTCGTGGCCGCAGTGCGAGGTGCGGCGGTCGGTGGTGGCTTCGGTCTCGCCTGTTCCGCGGACTTCCGAGTCGGTTCTATCGACACCCGCCTCACCTCGAACTTCGCCCAGCTCGGTTTCCACCACGGCTTCGGGCTGACCGTGACGCTGCCGCCGCTCGTGGGGCAGCAGCGGGCCAACGAACTTCTGCTCACCGGCAAGCGTATCGATGGCGAAGAGGGCCACCGGCTCGGCCTGCTCGATAGGCTCGTCGCCTCCGAGGAGATCGACAACGCTGCCATCGCCTTTGCCCAGGAGATAGCGACGTCCGCGCCGAACTCCATCCGCACCATCCGCGCGACCATGCGGGACGGACTTGTCGCGCGGTTCAAGGCCGCCACCGACCGGGAAGGTCTTGAGCAGTCGAAGCTGCGCGGCAGCATGGACTTCCGTGAAGGCGTTCGCGCGACAGCTGAGCGCCGGCCAGCGGTCTTCACCGGGCAGTAGCTGCCAGGATTCCCGTTGGCACAGATGTGTAAGCTCGCTCAATCGTTCTTGCGGGTCGTCCGGGTCCCCTCCCTCCCGCAAGAACGCCTTCAGCTCGTAGGTGGCGCCGCCGACCCTCCCTGGCGGCGCCACCTACCGGCTATCTCCATCCCTGCAGTACCGACCGTCACCTGCCTGCCGGAGAACGCGATGAACCTGTCAGATTCCGAAGACATCCGACTCGAGCTGGACGATCTCGGCGTGTTGCTGGTGACCTTGAACCGGCCCGAGAAGCTGAACGCGCTGACACCTCCCATCCGCAGGCACCTCAAGCTGCTACCGGACCTCGCGAAGGACGACGACCGGATCAAGGTGGTGGTCATCACCGGTGCGGGCCGAGGATTCTGTTCGGGTGCGGACATGAGCGCGGGCGCGCCGAACCCCTACCCGATTGGCGAGACGCGCAGCGCGCTGGAAGAAACGCGCTACGGATGGGTCGCTTCCCTGCGAAGTGTCGCCAAACCGATCATCGCTGCGATCAACGGCCCGGCGGTTGGCGGCGGCCTCTCACTCGCGCTGGCCTGCGACGTGCGATTCGCGGCCGAATCCGCCACGCTCGGTGCCGCCTGGGTGCGACGCGGTCTCGTGCCGGACATGGGCGCGAGCAAGCTCCTCACCGAACTCCTCGGTCCGGGCCGCGCACTGCGTTTCATCTGGGCAGGGCAACCCATCAGCGCCCAGCAGGCGTTAACGATGGGCTTAGTCGATGAAATTCTTCCTGACAGAGACCTGTTGTCTTCGGTGATGGCCTACGCCAGCACGCTCGCAACCGGCCCATCCGTCGCCATCGACCTCGCGAAGCGGCTCGTGCAATACGCCACAACCCACTCACTCGAAGACGTCGCCTCGATGGAGGAGCTGTACCAGGGCTTCGCCGGGCGCACGAAAGACGTGAGCGAAGGCCGTCTCGCCTTCCAGGAGAAGCGCCCACCCCAGTTCACCGGCTACTGACCCGATGGGTATCGGCAACGATGCGAAGTCACCTTTGTTCTGCATATGGTTGGCCGAATCTGCAAGCTGAAAGCTCGACCACGCGTTGGAAAATTCGGCCTTCTCGCGAACAGCGCACTCGACCGGCTCGCCCACGGTGCCCATCAGCTAGTCATCGAAGGACCGAGCTACGCGCCAGGCTCGCTCTCCCGCCACCCTCGGAGGCGCCGATTACCTGACCACCAACAGCGTTACGGGCGGCTCAAAGACTCCCGCGATCCCTGGCCCAATTACTGGTGCGATTGACAAAAAAGGTGGTACCCCCGGCGGGAATCGAACCTGCGCACATGGTTTAGGAAACCACTGCTCTATCCGCTGAGCTACGGGGGCCGGTGAAATTTCAGTTTTGAACTTGGATACACATGATATCTGAAGTTCTCCGACTGAATGCCTCTTGCCACAGCGGACGTACACATGATAACTTTCCGGGCATCCGACCAAGGAGTACCCGATTGAAAGCGAAACCTGCGGCGAAACCGACCGTGACAAGAGACATCTGGAAAGACTACCAGACTCTGTTTTCCGATCACCTGGAGTCGATCAACGCGGCCCCGATGACCATCCGCACGTACGGCATCGCCGTCACCCAACTCGGCGACTTCCTGCGCTCTACCGGCATGCCTGCCGATCCTACCGTTGTTACCCGCGAGCACCTCGTCGAGTGGATGCGCTTCCTCCAGCGCCCCAAGGAGGAGGGTGGCCAGGGGCTGACCGCCCAGACGGCCCTTCAGCGTTTCCGCAGCGTGA
>JBBSKE010000259.1:0-5822 GCA_038256595.1 Tepidiformales bacterium
AGCGACTGCGTAAGCGGGCGTATTCTGCCCGATTCGCTGGCAAGTGTCAGCAGCAATCGCGTCTTGGCTGTCGTGCGTAGGTTCGAAGTACAACGAACGGTGATTCGCGCCGGACAAAAAATGTCGTTTCGGGGGCCGTGCACGCGTGAGAAACAGCCATCGACGCGGGCGCCATACCCTGACGACCCAAACGCGACCCGGCAACCAATGCTCAATGCCGCTGCGTGCCCAAACCTGGACCATGGAGAGCCCAACTCGCGGACCTGGGAAGGGCGGCCGCCCTGGCGCGGCGCAACCCGAGCTGAAACTTCCGCCTGGCACCGCAGGAATGTCGAACGCAAACGACGCAACGAGCGACATCACGCAACGTGCAAGCCTTCGCCCAAAAAACCTGGACCACGGAGGGCCCAATGAAACTGCTAATCAACCTTACCACCACCCCCGGCAACCCGATTCCTCGCGAAAAGATGGCGGCGATTGTCGCTGACTTCAGAGAGCGCCTCACTGCCCATCTCTCCAGCGGGCAATTCGACAGGGCTTTCAACGTCCAACCCGCCCACGGGTTCATCATCGCTAACGTGGAGAGCGTCGAAGCAGCCTGGACGCTCCTTATGGGCTACAAGATTTTCCCATACTGGACGGTCAAGATGACACCGTTGGTCGACGCGATGGCCTTCTCGGATTTGAGCATCTCTGCAGGAAGTCAGCGCAACGCGTCCTGACCCGGACCCTATTCGCCGATGATCGGCGTTGACGCTCCCGACCTTCGGCTCACTCCCGAGAATGTCGAGCCGGAAAGCAGCCGCGGCCGAAACTCTTCGCCTCCCTACTCGCTCAGCCGACGAGGACATTCGCGTAGACCTGCCACGCCAACAGCGACTTGGCGACGAGGCTCAGGCTGATATAGGCGCGCTCCCCGAAGACGTAGCTCCGCCAGCGACCGGTTTGCCGGTATTGCAGCAGCATGTTCACCGCGAACGAATTGAATAAGAGGAACAGCGAAACGAGAATCCCGTAGACAAAGGCCGGGGGACCATCTCCCCGCATCACGGAGGACCCCACCTGCACGGCGACGACCACCCAGGGCACGGCCCCCGCGATCGATCCGAAGATGAACGGCATCCAGTTCACGCCCGTCGAATCGGGGGAGGTGAAGTGCTCCTGGACCATGCCGAAGAGGATCATGGCGGCATTGGCACCTGCAATGGCGATCAGCGCGCCCGCATCCGAGACGCCAGTGATCATGGCGATCAGCACCATCATCAGAGAGGCGCTGATCGAGTACTCGATCCAGCGCGCATCATTGCGCTTCTGCTTGAGCATCCCGTTGTACCAGGAATTGACGCCCGGCGCGGCCATCAATAGATGATCGAGCGCCGCGAGCAGAAGGAATGCTGCCACCGCAGGACCGAGAAGCACATCGAACCACGGTTCCTGGACCGGCTCCGTCCCCGGAGGGCCGGTGAGGAATGCGCGAGTCACCGGGAGCGTGAAATCGTTGCTCAGCGCGAGCATGACGACCGCCTGGGCGAGGTGAACCAGGCCGATGACCAGGTTGAAGATGCGCAAGCCCCTTGCCCGTGCATCAACCTCGGCGGCAGTACTGATCGATGATGGTTGCCTGGCCACTGACGTCCCCCGTGCAGCTATGGAGATTTCGCGTGGCGCGGCCACGACCATTCCCATCTTGCGCTATTCCGCCTGTGCCGGTCAGCCACGCTGCCGGGCTCACGGAGGAAGGTAAAGCGGCCGCCGGAGTCGCGCGGTCCTACGAACCGCTGACCGGGCGAATAACGCAGCGGAAGCCGATGTGGCCCATCGAGGTCTCGACCATCTGCGGCTGGCGTGCGGCCGGGCGGTAGCGCAGGCAATAGTTCGGCGCGCAGAGGTGCGAACCGCCCTTGATCACCTTGCGAGGGATGTGTGCGCCGCCGGGGTCGGTCGTGTCGTAACTCGCATCCGGGGAGAGGACGCGCGGATTTTCCGGGACGCAGCAGGAGTGGGCTGACTCCTCGGGGTGGCTCGACGTGTAGAAGTCGGAGGTCCACTCCCAGGTGTTGCCGCACATGTCGAACAGCCCGTAGCCGTTCGGACGGAAGCTGCCGACCGGCGCCGTCCGTTCGTAGCCATCGAACATGAGGTTCTGCCAGGGGAATTCGCCCTGCCAGGTGTTTGCCATCAGCTTGCCGCCGGGTGCGAATTCGTCGCCCCAGGCGTAAATGGCGCCTTCAAGCCCGCCGCGCGCCGCGAACTCCCACTCGGCCTCGGTGGGGAGCGCCTTGCCCGCCCACGCAGCGTAGGCCTCGACATCCTCAAGACAGACATGGACGACGGGGTGGCGTTCGCGGCCGCCGGTGTTGCTGCCAGGCCCCTCGGGATTGCGCCAGTTCGCACCGGGCACATAGGACCACCAGTTCGCCATCACCTTGAGGTCGACCGGGCCGCGGGTCTTGTTGAACACGAGCGAACCCGGCACGAGCAGCTTCGGGTCCGCGTTCGGGTAGTAGGCGGGGTCCAGCGGCCGCTCGGCGACCGTGACATAGCCCGTTTCCTTCACGAAGCGCCGGAATTCGGCGACGGTCACGGCGTGCTCGTCCATCCAGAATCGGTCCACGGTAACAGCGTGCTGGGGCCATTCTTCGGTATAGCCGGGCATGTTCGAACCCATGAGGAACGTGCCACCGGGGACCCAGGCCATGTTCTTCGGCGGCCGGCCGGTAGTCGTGGATGCTGCGGATGTCACGGCTTCACCTCCCGGAACCTGCCGCCTGGAGCGTTCGAGTATTCTCCCAGATTCGCCGGAATTGGGCTCCATGAGTCACAAGCCAGTGGCAATCGAGGCATGGACTGCCTAGCCCGGGAGCGTCGCGCTGGCGAGGGCTGCGGGCACCACGGGTTCCAGCGGTGGCTCACCTGCTGCGGGTGGGGGCCCATTGCGATTCGGCCGCGGGATGAACATCAGCAGCACCGCCGAGGCTATGTTCATGCAGGCGATGAAGTAGAGCGCGCCGTCGTAGTTGCCGACCCGGTCGAAGTAGATCGAGACCAGCAGCGGCGCGCCCGCCCCGAGGATGAGCGAGTATGGCAGGCCCGCACTTCGCACCGAACCGAGGTAGCGCCGCCCGAAAAAGGTCGCCCAGATGACCTCCTGCAGCGGGATCATCCCGCCCCAGCCGAAGCCGAGCAGGAGAAAGCCCACGTAGATCCAGAAATCGGCGTTCGCGTGCACGCTCATGGTGATCACGATCATCGAAATGCCGGTCACGAGAGCGCTCGCGGCGGCCAGCTTCTTGGCGTCGGTCTTGTCGATGAGGACGCCCCAGATCGGCTTCGAAAGCAGCGCCGGGATGCTCGCGATGGTGATCATGAAGGAGGCGAAGCCGCGGCTGTAGCCAGCGTCGGTCATGAACGGAATCGTCTGGAGGAGCATGACGCCGATGGTGACGCCGAACATGCCGAAAGCGAGAACGAGCAGGTAGAAGGCGATGGTTCGGGTCGCCTGCTTGCGCGTCATCGAAGTGTCGAAGTCGGCGGTCGCTTTCGCGCCCATGCCCCCGGCCGCCTGGGAGCGCGACATGCCATCCGGGCGCAGACCATAGTCTTCGGGCGCGCGGCGCATCAGGAACGAGACAGGAACAATGAGCGCGGCCGCGCCAAAAGCGAGTACGCGCCAGGCGGTTCGCCAGCCCCAGTCGTCGATCACCCAGGTCATGGCGGGGGTGAGGGCGACGCCGGCAAACGAGACGCCCATCGAGGCCAGGCCGACTGCGAGGCCACGACGCGCGACGAACCACTTCGACAGCGTGACGTTGACCACCAGGTTGCCGATGAGCGCGGCGCCGAACGTCAGCGCGAGGCCGTTTAAGAGGATCCACTGCCAGAGTTCCTGCGTGTAACTCAGCGCGAAGAGCGAGGCGGAGAGCGCGACGATGCCAATGAGCATCAGCTTGCGGCCACCATTGCGGTCCACGTAGGCGCCGATGAAGAAGCCGGTAAAGGCCATCACGACCTGCCCGAGCGTGCGCGCGATCGTGAATTCGGAGCGGCTCCAGTCGAGTTCGGTGGTCATCGGCTTGAGGAACGCGCCGACCACATAGTTCTGGGAGCCAACCGAGACAAATTGCGCGATGAACGCCGCTCCGATGAGGTAGTACCCGAAATAGATCCCGCGCCGCTCGTCTTCACCAGACTCGGACGCCCCCGCTGCGACGGCTGGAGAGCCGCTGATTTCCTGTGTCATGTGCCAGCGCCTCCTCGGCGCACGGGCCGAGTCTACGCTCATGGCGACGACAGGCAACACTCCCGAACCCGGTTCATGCTGCGAAACGGTCGCGTACTACAACGAATCCAATAGAACCCCGGCGCGCCGGCCCGAGGACGCGTGACATGGCACCCAATTTCCGCCGCGACTGTCATCCAGCCGCGTTCACGACATGCGCGTGGCACCCGACTCCCGGAACTGTTCGATTTCGGCCCAGGTGTAGCCGGCCTCGAGCAGGACCTCTTCGGTGTGCATCCCCAGCGGCGAGCCCGAGGAATCGACCCGTGGCGGCGTCGCACTCATATGGATAGGCGCGCCGGGCACGCGCATCGGCCCGAGGTGCGGACTTTCGATGTTCACGAGGTAGTCGTTCGCCCAGTATTGCGGGTGTTCGGACATGCCTGCGTAGTCGAGCACGGGCGCGTGCGGCACGTCGGCGAGTTCGAGCGGCAGGAGCCACTCCTCCATCGGCCGCGAGCGGAAGATGCCCTCCAGCACCTCGACCAGCTCGGCCTTGTTACGGTCGCGCCCGAACGGTTCGGCGAAGCGCTCGTCGGTGCGCATCCAGGCGGCATCGATCGCCTCGCACATCCGCTCCCAGGCGTCCTGGGCCTGTGCGGCGATGGCGATGTGGCGGCCGTCGGCGCATTCGTAGTTCGTGTAGGTGGCCGCGCGCCGGCGCTGGAAGCCGCTCTGCTTGCCGGTGCGCAGGTACTCCATGATCTGCTTCGATTGCATCGCCACCATGCCGCCGATGAGCGAACCATCGATGTGCTGGCCGATGCCCTCGCGTTCGCGCACGACAAGCGCGGTCGAGACGCCGAACGCGAGCAGCATCGCGCCGATCTGGTCCGCGAAGCCGCCGATGAGGGCCTGCGGCTCCTTGCCGGGCCCTTCGCCCTGTTCGTACATGACGCCGCTGAGGGCCTGGGCGACGTGGTCGTAGCCGCCGCGGCTCGCCCACGGGCCACTTCGCCCCCACGCCGAAGCCGAGGCGAGGATGATGTCCGGCTTGATCGCCTTCAGGTCTTCGTAGCCGAGGCCGAGCCGCTCCATGACGCCCGGGCGGAAGTTTTCGACCACCACGTCCATCGTCTCGACGAGTTTCCGCACGATGTCAGTCGCGCCGGGCCGTTTGAGGTCCAGGGTGATGCTCTTCTTACCGCGGTTATGTCCTTCGAAGTAGGAGGAGAAGCCGTCCGGCTGGAGACCGTTCTGGCGGCCCACCTCGCCGCCCGGGGGCTCGACTTTGATCACTTCGGCGCCCATATCGGCGAGGAGCAGCGTGGCGAACGGTCCCTGCTGGGCGCGCGTGAAATCGAGGATACGAATGCCCTGGAGCGCGGGATGCGGCTCGTTCGAGGAGGGTGTGCGAGAGGGGTCCGTCATGCCAGCTCCTTCGCCCGGCGAGTGCAGCCGGAAAATGGCAGTCTAGCGGGCGCGACGCGGCTGCGGAACCGCCACTACTTCGCGTAGCCGGGCTGGTAGAGCTGGATGACGAGGTTGCCCGGCGCCTGGAGGAAGGTCACGAGGCCGAAGCCCTGGTCCTGCGGCGGTCCCG
>JBBSKE010000260.1:0-5802 GCA_038256595.1 Tepidiformales bacterium
CGATGGGCTCGGGGGTTCCGCGAGCGGCGGTGATCACCCGGGCGCCGCCAGCCAGGAAGCGGTTCACGGTTGCGCGGCCCGCGCCCTTGGTGCCGCCAGTGACGAGGACGCGCTTGCCAGCGAACTCGGTCGAATCGGCTTTGATGCTCATCCCGTGATCTCCAGGGCCGTGATGGTGTCGTTTTCCAGCGTGAAGCGATAGGTGAAGCGGATCGGGCTGCCCGGGAAGTCGCCGTGGGCGGGGCCTTCGACGACGACCTGGCCGTTCTCGTGCCGGACGGTGTCCGGCGTGAAAATTGCCTTCGCTGGGATCACCGCCTCCTCCAGCAACGACCTGATTCCCGCGTGTCCCTGGTGAACGGCGCCGTTGTCCTGGAGGACGGCGTCGGCTGCGAACGGCTCGAGCATGCCCTCGAGGTCGAGTTGCGCGTTGGCGTTGACGTAGGCGGCGATAGGTGGGGGGAGTGCTGGTGCCATGAGTATTCTCCTTCGAATCGTGGTGATGGCGGGCTTTGGGGGCAGGCGGTTCGAAAAGCCGGGAGATAACCTCGGCGATCGCTCCGTAGCCGATCCCGTCTTTGAAGAGAATAGCATAAATACTGTCCTACAGGACAGTATTTGCTTGCCCGAGCATGAAATACTATGTGAGCGTGAACGACAAACTCGTTGCCGCACGTGCTCGGCGGCCCAGCGACTTTCCTTACCGGTCGGAGTTGCTGGCCAACCTGAGCGCGCTGATTCTCTTGTGGGATTCACCAGCCCTCCAGGGGCAGATCCTCGCCAAGACCGGGGAGTCCCTGGATCAGCCTTCGCACCAGACCCTTCGCCATCTCCTTGCCTGGGGCTCGATGCGTCCCACCTCCCTGGCAGAAGTGCTGAACACTGGGGCATCGCACGTCAGCAAGATCGTTCGCCGACTTGAGGAAGACGGCCTCGTCCAGCGGACCGCAGATCCCACCGACCGTCGTGCAACCCTGGTCACTTTGACGCCACTGGGGGAAACCGCAGCTCTCAGTGTCTATGCCCTCGGTGACCGGATGATCTCGGAGGTACTCGAAGGTTGGTCCGCCTCGGACGTCCGTGAATACACAGCCCTCACTCGCAGGTTCGTTGCGGACGCGCTCACAGCGGCCGAGCGCATGCTGGAGCGTGGCCTTCTGCCTGCCCGCGAGTGACGGGCGCATCGGCTATCCGAACTACCCGCGAGTTGCAGGCACCGTTGAGGTCGCCTCATTGCGGAAGGTCGGCGATGATGCGTCCCCGGCTCCGTGCGCGAACGTCGCGCGCATCCGGTCGATTCGCAGAACATCGCAGGAGCGAGAGTACAACAGGCGATGTGGGATACTCAGGCCATGCCAGGGTTATTTGTAGCGTTCGAAGGTGGCGAAGGTTCCGGGAAGAGCACGGCGGCCCAGGCGGTCGCTGAGAAACTCCGGGGCGATGGCCACGAGGTCGTGCTCTGCCGCGAACCCGGCGGCACCGAGGCCGGCGAGGAAGTTCGCCGCCTGCTCCACCTCGACCTCACGCCGCGAGCGGAATTGTTCGCCTTCATGGTCGCCCGCGCCGAGATCGTCGAGCGGGTCATCCGCCCCGCCATCCTGCGCGGCGCACTGGTCCTCTGCGACCGTTTCGAAGCGAGCACCTTCGCTTACCAGGGATACGGCCGCGGCCTCCCGCTCGATGGCCTGCGCATGGTCAACGGCTTCGCGACCGCCGGCCTCTCGCCGGACCTGACGATCTGGCTGAAGATCGACCCGGACGTCGGCCTCGCCCGCAAACTCGGCGAAACCGAGGCCATCCGCACCGGCCTCGAAGCGCTCGACTTCCACCGTCGCGTCTACGACGGCTATGGAGCGCTGGCGCACGGCAACAAGACGTGGAAGAGCCTTGATGGCAGCGAACCGGCCGAAGATGTCGCGCGCGCGGCCTATTCGCTCGTGAACGACGCGCTCTACCGCATCCCCCGCCGCGTCTGAGCAACGAGCCCCGTGACGCCAGCCCGGGAACGCGTGATTCGCCACCGAATCGACGGCCTGCAGGCCAAATCAGTCGCGTCAGGGGATCGTGCGGGACTACCCGCCGCGCAGATTCTCCAACCCATCGATCAGCCGCCGCAGCGCTACCACCCTCGAACTCACTGAGCCGCTGAGGATCACCTGGTCGAGCGCGAGATGCGCCTCCGGGGCGGTCCTTTCGAGATAGGAGGCCACGTCGGCATCGCTCGCATCGCCGAGGCCGCCAGTCCTTCGCACGAGGTCCAGCAACGCGAGATGCGTGCGTGCGACCGTCGCCGCTGCGATGCCGGGTGCGCTTTCGGCGAGGCCGTCCCCAGCATCCGCAACCGTTCGCGCATGTGTCAGTTGGAGAGCGGCGAATCCTGCGGGGACGACCTCCTGGCGGGCGATGATGCGCGCCACGATGCCGTGCGGGTCGTGCAGGGCCGAAATCCCGGGCAGCAACAGGACCCATGCAGGGTGCCCGCAGTAGAGCGCCGCCATCACCTCGGCCATGGTCGCGCGGAGGTAGCGCACCGGCCGCGCGAAGCCCTCGAGCGACTGCCAGCGCGGCTCCAGGGGCCAACCGATCTGCTCGATATGCTCGTCGTCGACGATGATCAGCAGCGAGTAGGGGTCAGCGGGCGTGGCGGTTCCGCGAGCCTGCGCGCCAACCAGCGCGATCGCTTCGGCGGAATAATCGGCGAGGAGAACAGAGGCGGCGTCGCCCAGCCACGCCGGGATATGTGCGGTGACCATCTACCCGCCAGAATACCGCAGGAGCGCCTTGCGAGCCTGCAGTTCGCCCTCAGTTTCCGATTTTCGCCTGCTCTTTCGAGCGGCTGGCGAGCCAGGCGTCGAGTTCGGCCCCGTGCTCGCCGAAGTGGTGCGTGCCGCCACCGTCGAGCAGCCGGTTGCCGATCTTCGGCTTGCCGTTTTCGCCCTCGCCAAAAGAGTCGTCGGGGAGCGCCCGGGCCGCCGCGAGGTACTGCTTGACCGCGAGTTCGAAGCTGGCGATGGCCGCCTTGCCGGGCGACGCGGTGGAGGCGAATTTCGCGTTCCAGCCGTCGGTGTCGGTGTAGCTGACACCCTCGGGCGTCGGCCGCTGGCCCGCCTTCACCCGTTCGAGGCCGCCGGTCATCTCGTGTGCCCAGCCGGCCATGTGCGCCAGCAGGTGCTCGGTCTTCCAGGCGCCGAGCCAGGTCTCATCCCAGGCCTTGTCATCGAGCGCGTCGAGCTTCGCGCGAAACTCTGCGTAGGCCGTTTCGAACGCGGCGATCGCCTCTTCTTTGGTTGCCATGCGTCGCCCTCCCGTGGGTTTGCCGCCACTCTACGGGGCAGGCAGAGGTCTTGCTACCCTCAAGCGCCGCCAATCCCAAAGGTGGAGATGGCGGCAAGCAGCGGGCCGATGACCATCAGCAGGATCGCTTCGACGGCGGCGGCTCCCCGGACGAGCGATGCCCCTGCCCCGGCACGAGCGGCGGGGCGGCGTAAGAACACCCCCATATAAGCGGCGCCGACGGCGAACACGCCAAGCCCAAGGAGCAGACCGGGGTGCGACGCTGCTCCGATATCTGGCGCATTGTTCTTGAAGCGCTCGAATCGCGAAGGCCCGCTCGATTCGGCCGCCGAAAGGCCGCGCTCCTTCTCGGCAATCAATTCGACGGGCGAACCAGTTGCCGGCCCGGACTGACCACGCTCCTGGATGGCGGCGACGATGAGAAATGCCGCCACCACCACGGTCACGCCGAAGAGGGTCGCGCCGAATGCCGTGGTGCTGGCCGCCGACTGGAGCTGAGTGCGTGTCGCCATCTGTTCCGCTCCTGGTGATGGTCGAATTCCTGCAATTCTAGCCGAACCAAATGGACGATGTCGGTACAGGAATGCAAAAGGCCCGGCGTGGAGCCGGGCCTTCGAGGTTGGTGCGAACGCTGGCGGTTAGGCCAGGCCGGCGAGTTCCTTCGCGTACTGGAGCGTCCGCCGGGAGTCGTAGGCGCGCGAGATCATCAGCTTCTCCGCCTCGAGAGAGCCCTCGGCGTGGATCGCGAGGACCGTGTGGTAGCCGCCGAAGTCGCCCGTCGTCAGGTCGCTGACCATGTTCATGGCGCGCGTGCGCTGCTCGCCGTCATACCCAGCCTTGCCGACGAGGTACTTGCGCAGCAGGTCGCCGGTCTCCGGGTTGGCGAAGTCTTCGACGCCCGGACCCGTGACGAGCATGCCGCCGGCGATGTCCTGCACGTGCTGCAGGGCCTCGTGGTAGTTGTGGGCGAAGTGCCACTTGGCCATGTTCGTGGTCAGCGCGTCCGGGGCGAAGATGCCCTGGTCGTCCGCCTTGCCACGCAGGGCAGCGCTTTCGACGAGTGCGCGAATGGTCTCGGCGTAGCTGATGAGCCAGGTGAGTTTGTCGCGAACGTGGGCTGCCCGCGTGATGCCGTTCATCTCCGCCATGAGCAGGGCCGAGCCAACGAGCGCATCGACCAGCGGCAGCTTGTAGGAGACTGCGGTGAAGCGGTGGTATTCGACGAAACCGAGCGCGAGCGTCCCGGCAAAGTCGTATTCGCCCGCGAGGAAGACCCGCTCCCATGGCACGAAGACGTCGTCGAAGATGGTGATGGTTTCCATCATCTTGCGCTCGGCGCTCAGCGGAGCGTCGAACTCTTCCTTCGGCGCGCCACCGTACGGGCTGGCGATGAGCTTCACGCCGGGAGTGTCCACCGGGATGGCGAAGGCGAGCGCGTAGTCGCCTTCGGCCTCGGACATCGCCTTCGTCGGCAGCACGATGATCTCGTTCGTGTTCGTGGTGCAGCTGGTGTGGATCTTCGCGCCCCGGACGACGATGCCATCTTCGCGGCGTTCGACGATGTGGGTGAAGAGGTCCGGGTCGGCCTGGTTGAGCGGGCCCATGCTGCGGTCACCCTTCACGTCGGTCTGGGCGACGGAGAGCGTGAGGTCGTTATCGCGCACGTACTTGTAAAACTTTTCGACGCGGGAGAGGTACTGGGTCTCGTACTTCTGATCGACGAGCTTGCTGACCTTGTGCAGGCCGAACAGGGCGTCGCTGCCGATCTCCTTGACGAGGATGACGAGGGTCTTGCCGGCGGCAGTCGCCTCTTCGATGAGCTTGCTCCGCTTCAGCAGGTCGTCGGTGCTCCGGGGAATCTTGAAGTAGCGGCTGTACGGCTCGCCTTCGTCGGAGACCACGGCGAGGTCGCGGTAGCGATCACTTTCGGCCATCTCATAGTCGAGGGCCGCATGGTGAACAGCCTTCTTGATGACCGGGTGCTTCGTCACATCGGCGACTTTTTCGCCGCGATAGTAGACGGCGCGACCGTCCTGCAAGGATTCGATGTACTGCTGTGGGGTGCGAAGACCCATGTGGGAGGCTCCTGGTGAAAGTTTCGTACGAGGCGAACAACATGATAGCTACCTCCTCGCCTTACAGACTTGGACGAGGACCAAATATCCGGTGCTGCGCCGATGGGGAATTCCATCACGAATATACGAGCAAACAATTCCGGGAGCGAGATTCTCAGGCCAGCGGGATGGTCTGCGCGGTGCTGAAGAAGTTAGCCGGGTCGTACTTCGCCTTCACCTGCTTGAGGCGGGCGAGATTCTGGCCGTAGTAGGCGTTCAACCAGTCCGGCTGCCCCGGGTCGATGTAGTTCTGGTAGGCGAACCCGCTGGAGTGCTTCGCCATCGCGTCGCGGGTGTTGCGCACCCAGTCCTGGTTCGCCATCGCAACCGCAGCGTCGCCGAGCGCATAGGGACCGTAGTACTGGGCGCTGAAGCGCTCGTTGCGGTGGACGAA
>JBBSKE010000261.1:0-5797 GCA_038256595.1 Tepidiformales bacterium
CCTGGCGGCCATCTGACCTTTCCGGCCTCTTGTGTCGCGGACTTCGGCGACCACCGGCCCGGGGGCTTGTCGATGTTTGAAGCCGAATCTGACGAGGTTGACGCCGTACTTGCGGCGATCTCCACCGACGTGCCCCTCGAGCGCGCCGAAGCAAAGCACTTTCCAAAATCGACCGTCGCCCTCGTTTTCTCGCCAGACGCTCCTGCCCGAGCGGGAGTGCAACTGACGCGAGTGCCCGGAAAGCTCGGCCTGGACTTCGTCGATGATCGGCACGTAGAAGCCCTCGACCTCAAGGCAGCCGGACTGGTGAGCCTGAGTTGGGAGGCGTACCTCGATGTCCAGCAGCAGCGCGGGGAAGTAATCGTCCGTAATGGCCAGGAGTTGGCGTGGGCTGCACGTGCGAAGTTCGGGAGTTAGCCGACAAGACCTGGCACATCCGACTTCACAAACCGCGCGGCGCAGCGCATGATGCAGCGCCATGGACTACGGAATCGCTCTCGTCCCTTCGCCCGATAGCTGGAAGACCGTGCAGCGCGCCGAGGAACTCGGCTTCACGCACGCCTGGTTCTACGACTCGCAGCTGCTCTACAGCGACATCTTCGCCTGCATGGCCCTCTGCGCGGAGCACACCAGCCGGATAAAGCTCGGCACCGGCGTGCTCATCCCCACCAACCGGATCGCGCCGATCGCGGCGAGCGCCTTCGGGACACTCAACCAGATGGCGCCCGGCCGCATCATCTTCGGCGTGGGCACCGGCTACACCGGACGCAACACGATGGGCCTGAAGGCGATGCCCCTGCGGGCGATGCGCGAGTACATGCGCGTGGTCAAGGCGCTGATGGCCGGCGAGACCGTGAACTACTGGGCCGAAGGCGCCGACCGGCCGATTCGCTTCCTCCACCCGGGCCTCGGCTTCGTCAACCAGGCCGACCCGGTGCCGATTCACGTCTCGGCGTTTGGTCCGAAGGGCCTGCAACTCACCATCCAGGACGCGGACGGCTGGATGACGTTCTCGGGCGTGCAGGATGCCGCGATCGCCCAGCTTCGGACGGTCCAGCAGCAGCTCGCCGCGGCCGGTCGCGCGCCGGATTCGCTCTACAAGACCGTTTTCTTCCTGGGCTGCGTGCTCGGCGAGGGCGAAGATGCGGAGAGTGAGCGCGCACTCCTCCAGGCGGGACCGTCGGCGGTTGGCCGCTGGCACGGCGCGATGGAGCGCTGGGATTCGCTCCCGGACGCCGCCAGGGCCGGGTTCGCGACCGAACGCGCACTCTTCGAGAGCTACCGCAAGGATGCGCCCTACATGCAGCTCCACACGGGGCACCTCGTCTATGTACGCGAGGACGAGCGGCCATTCGTGACCGGCGACCTCATCCGGCGGGCGACCTTCACGGGCAGCGAAACGGAGCTCCGGGCGCGTGCCGGCGGCCTCGCCAGCGCCGGGTACGACCAGCTCTGCATCCAACTCATCCACGGCCAGGAAGCGGCAATTGAGGACTGGGCACGCGTTTTCGGGCTAGGATGAGGGCAGCGGCCACGTTCGGCTCGCGAATAAAGGGGCGAATCGATGGCCACAACCGGTTGGATACACCTGCTGAGGGAGGCGGTGCTCACCAGGAAGCACCTCATTCCGGTCGTCTTGTTGGTCATCGGAATCGTGCTGAACGCGCCAGTGACCGTAGTGCTGTCGGTGGTGATTCTGCTGGGTTCGGTCATCAGCCGGTTCTACATGGCGCGAAAGGCGAGCATGGCGGTCGATTAGCGCAGTATGGGCCGGGACGAAGCTCAGTACGGCCGCGGGCGGGCGACGTTCGAGCCGCTCCGTGCGCTATCGCAGCAGAACGTGCAGGACGCGATCTTGAGGATCGCGTCGAGGTCCATCTGGCCCGGTTCCTCGCGGTTCACGGGCTTGTGGCAGAGCGTGAACCCGCCCGGCCTGTGCGTCGAATCGACAATGTGGCCATCGGTCGAAGAGTTAAACAGCCAGTAGCGCATGGGTCAGCCTCGAAGTTTGGGACCGCAACGTAGCAGATGCGGCGGGCGAAATCGACCGGAGCGAACCGCGGCTCAGGCCGAGTTGGATGGGTTCATCAGCTTGCGCTGAAGGGCCTCGACCGCGTCTTTCGACTCCTTGAGGCCCATCCCGGTGGCCTCGCGGTAGGCTTTGATCGCCTCGATCTTCTTGCCCCGGAGGATGAACTCTTCGACCTGGGACATCGCGTCGGAGGTGAGCTGCTTCGCCTCTGGAGCCCTTCCCGAGAGTTCGGCGGGCCGGCTGTTGACTGGCTGGCCAGGGCGCACCGGCGTGTTCACCCGGAACGAGTCGCTGCTGTTGCCCTGCATCGAACGCACGGCATACCCGAGAAGGAAGGCGAGAAATCCGACCACAGTCGCGAAAATCCACTCCACTGCTTACTCCTCCTGCGGCTTGCGACGCTTGCTGGGCTGGACGCGCGGCGGTTCGCCCGCCTCCTTGGGGAAGTGCGGCGGCAGCGGCGCCTCGCCCTGGCCGTCGCGCGCCTGCTGGGCGACCAGCTCGAGCACCTTTTCGAGCGAGAATGCGACGTCGTCGATGCCCGCGCCGGGGTCGCCAATCTCGGCGTAGCGCAGGGGCACCGTCTTCAGCGTGAAAGCCGCCGGGTCGACGTTCGGCACTTCGTCCCAGGCGAGCGGGGTCGAAACGCGCGCGTCGGGCTTCGGGCGAATCGAATACGCAGAGGCGACAGTGCGGTCGCGCGCGTTCTGGTTGTAGTCGAAGAAGACGCCGTGGCGCTCCTCCTTCCACCAGGCGGTCGTCATCAGGGCAGGAGCGCGACGTTCGGCTTCGCGGCCAATCGCGAGGGCACAGCGACGCACGTCCTGGAAGACCCAGTCGCGCTGGATGCGCACGTTGATGTGGATGCCGCGAGAGCCCGATGTCTTCGGGTAGCCAACGAGGCCGAGATCGGTGAGGACGTCGCGGCAGAGCATGGCCGCCTCGCGCACCATCTCCCAGGTCGCCTCGGGCGTGGGGTCGAGGTCGATGCGAAGCTCGTCCGGGTGGTCCACGTCGTCTTCGCGCACAGGCCAGGGGTTGAGGTCGAGGCAGCCGAGGTTCGCCGCCCAGGCGAGGTCCGCGATTTCGTCGAACACGGCAAGGTCGGCGCTGCGGCCGCTGGGGAAGTGGACGCGCGCGGAGCCGATCCATTCGGGCCGCTTTTCGGGGACGCGCTTCTGGAAGAACGGCTCTTCGGCGGCGCCGTTGACGAAGCGCTTGAGCACCGTTGGCCGCCGCATCACGCCGCGAAGGGCGCCCTCGCCGACGGCAAGGTAGTAGTTCACGATGTCGAGCTTCGTGTAGCCAGTCTCAGGGAAGAACACCTTGCTGGGGTTCGTTATGGTGACTTCCCGGCCGCCAACATCGAGGGTGAGCTTTTCGGTGGGCATCGCGTTCTATCGTACGGCAATCGGAGGCGAATGCGGCGCCTGGCCTGAGGAGCCGTTCTGCTGCGGCTTCTCGCCGTTCAGGGTAGCGTCCACCGAACTGCTACCACCGTAAACACGCCGAGTTTCGTAAAATTTCTGCAATGCGACGCAAGATGTGGTGTCTCGTGCTGTGTCCATTCCCATATCTTGATGTCGATGACGAAGATCGGGGGTTTCTCCCGATGTTGCCGCGCTTACCGTTGGATCACTATTGCGCTAGCCCCCGTACCTTCTTTCCCAGAGCGGCCGCCGAAATGGAGTCCAGAAAATGGCGCAAGAAGCGAATACGGTGCTTGTCATCGATGACGACCCGGCAATCCGGTCGCTCATCTCCCGTCTCGTCGAACTGTTCGGGTTTCGCTCGGTTACAGCGGCCCATGGCAGTTCCGGGATCGAGCTCTTCACCTCCCGGCGCGACGAGATCGCCTGCGTCCTGCTCGATGCCGTCATGCCCGTGATGGGCGGCGCCGAGACGATGCGCGAACTGCGCCGCCTCGATGTCGATGTACCCGTTTTTGTGGTCAGCGGGCAGGAGCAGGAGGAACTGGACGAGCTGTTCGCCGCCGCCCGCCCCGAACAGTTCATCGCCAAGCCCTGCGATGGCGACGCCATCCTCCGGGCGATGCGCGACTGGAAGCTCATCGAAGGCTAACCCACGGTTCGACCCTGGAGCGGGACATCGAACCGGACTGCGGCGCGAACTGCCACGCCACTCCCCCAAATGATGGATTGAAATCTTTCGTGCGGTCCGCTACTGTCATTCGCAGAGTCCACGACTCGAAAAACTCCTGGAGGCGCACCATGACTATCACCACTGCCACCGTTTCGCGTGGAGCCGTGCGCCCGGGAACCTCGCTGCCAGCGTAATCACCAGTCCCGTTCCCATTCGCGGCCACTGCTCCACCTTCACCCCCGCCCTCGCGAAGAACTGCGCGCCACGCGATTGCTGGCCGGGCGCGGCGATTGCTATGGAGCAATGCATTGTCCACGGACGAGCTGCCGGTCGAACTGGCAGCCATGGAAGAATTCCTCACTGAGGGCGTCGTCACCTCGGTCCTTTCCACCCTGAAATCCGGCAAGGAAGCCGCGACCTACCTCTGCACCGCCGGCGGCGAACTCAAACGCCACAAATTGCTGGTGGCGAAGGTCTACCACGACCGCACGAAGCGGAATTTCAAGAACGACGCCATCTACAACGACGGGCGCATCATCCTCGCGAGCGGCCAGGTGCAGCGCGCCATCGGTTCGCGCACCGAATTCGGCCTCGCGGTGGACATGAGCATGTGGGTGAACCGCGAATTCGACGCCCTCAGCGACCTCCACTACGCCGGCGCGGACGTCCCGGAGCCGTTCGCCTGCACTGATGGCGCAATCCTCATGGAGTACATCGGCGACGAAGATGGCGCGGCGCCGCAACTCCACGCCGCCCGCCTGACCGCCGCCGAGGCCGAAATCGCCGCCGATCGGGTGCTGCGCAACGTCGAGATTATGCTCTTCAACCACCGCGTCCACGGCGACCTCTCGGCCTTCAATATCCTCTACTGGCAGGGCCGCCCGGTCGTGATCGACCTGCCCCAATCGGTCGATCCGCGCATGAACAAGCATGCTCGCTCGCTCCTCCTGCGGGACATCGAGAACATCGCGAAGCACTTCCGTCGCTATTCGGTCGAGATCGATGCGATGCGCGTGGTGGCCGAATTGTGGGAAGGGTATTCCGGGCTGCGCGAATGACACGCGGCGTCATTCGAACGAAAAGAAACCCGGCGGCGGGAGGCTGCGTCGTTACCTTCCGCCGGCCGGGGTCGAACCACCGCACCCAACATCGCTGGGGGGAGAGCAGATGCGGGTTCGAGGATGCAGGGATTCGCCTCTGCCCGCCAGGCATGGCTCGCGACGCCAATTCCGCGAGCCACGGCGAACCGTGGGAGCCAGATCCATCTGCATCCTCCAGCCCGCATCTGCGGCCCGGGTAGCATCGAGAGTAGCTGCTTCGTCGCCCCGTGTTCGGAGTGAGTGTGCTGCCGTCTCGATGTGAGAAGTATGCATCATTGTTCAAAGTAAGGCAATACTTATTGTGACTCTATGTCACCAATGCCTGAGCCCCGCTGCGCGAGCCCGGGACGGCGTGACTTGCCGCGAAATTCTCTGTCCGCAGTCCTGCTTCTCGTGACCTGGCAACGGTACAAGCCCCGAAGCGCAAGCTCGGGTCGCGCGACCCGGCACCAAATCCTCTCCCCTCAGGCCCGCCACTCGTCACCGGGACCGTCTCGCCGAGTCCCCTCGCGCTGGCGGGGCGAATATGGCGGCGAATCACGACGCCCCCTCCGTTCCCGTC
>JBBSKE010000262.1:0-5792 GCA_038256595.1 Tepidiformales bacterium
CATCCTCGACGAGATCGGGATCAGCGTGACGGCGCTGGTCGCAGGTGTCGGCGTGGTCGGCATCGCGATCGGCCTCGGCGCGCAGGCCCTCGTTCGCGATGTCATCAACGGCACCTTCATCCTCGTCGAGGACCAGTACCGCGTGGGCGACGTGGTCACGGTTGCGAACGTCTCGGGCACCGTGCTCGAAATCAACCCCCGCCGGACGGTCATCCGCGATGCCGATGGCAACGTCCACAGCATCCCGAACGGCGCCATCAGCGTCTCGACGAATCAGACCGCCGGGTTCAGCCGCCTCAACCTCGATATCCCCGTGACCTACGCCGCCGACCTTGATCGGGTGTTCGAAATCATCGAGCAAGAGTGCGCGCGGCTGCGCGAAGAGCGCCCGGGCGAGATTCTCGCGCCGCAGCTCACCCTGCGCGTCGCTGCCTTCCAGGAGAACCGCCTGGTCATCAAGATCATGGGCGACGTCGTCGCCGGGAAGCACTGGGACCTCTCGGGCGTGCTCCGGCGGCGAATCAAGTCGCGCCTGGACGCCGAGGGCCTCTCGATGGCCGGCGTTCCGCTCCCGCAAGCCACTGCAGTTGCCGCCACGCAGCCGGAGGTCGACCCGGACGAGGCTTCGAAGCTCCTCGGCGGCGATTAATCGGCGCAGTCGCCACTTTTCCGCTTCGTTACCTGCCGCCAGGCGTATCGTTCGCTCTGCCGGAATCGCCAGCAAAGGAGCGGCCATGAATCCCGGCCACAGTGCCCCAGATCCGTACCAAATCGAGCCGGACCGCAAGTCGCTGGTCGATCGAATCAACGACGGCGTGGTTATCGCCGGGATGGTGGCCGTCGGCGCGATTGTTCTCGCCTTCGCCTATGCCCTGTTCTTCCTGAGCAACTGAGGCAGCCGGCCGCGCCCTCGCGCAGTCGCGCCTGCCGCGTATAGTCACGCCGCATTGGAGGCGAATCGCATGACATACGACAATCTGCTCACCGAACGGCGCGGCGAGACCGGCGGCATCCTCTGGGTCACGTTCAATCGCCCGGAGAAGCTGAACGCTATCTCGATGCACACCTTCGAGGAGATGGAAGACCTCTTCCGCGAGATCCGGCTCGACCGCTCGATTCGCTGCGTGGTGATCACAGGCTCGGGCCGCGGTTTCTGCGGCGGCGCCGACTTCAGCGGCAGCGACAGTGCCATCACTCGTGGCGAGCCCCGCTCCGACGGCGACGACCCTGAAGGCGCTCGTCTCTTCTTTCGCCACGAATCGGAGGCCTACATCGCCCTGAAGCGGATCGAAGTGCCGGTTATCGCCTCGATTAACGGAGTCTGCGTCGGGGCCGGGTTCGACTTCGTCGCCCACTGCGACATGGCCGTCGCCTCCACCGCCGCGCGCTTCCAGGTCGCCTATGTGAAGCGCGGCCTCTTCGCCGACCTTGGCGGCTTCTGGAGCCTGCCGCGCGTTATCGGCTGGCGAAAAGCGATGGAGATGATGATGACCGGCCGCTTCATGTCCGCCGAAGAGGCGCACGCCGCCGGGCTCACGAACTACCTCGTCGAACCCGACCAGTTGGAAGCGAAGACGATGGAACTCGCGCTCGCGGTCGAAGCAGGACCGCCGATCGGCCAGAAGCTTGGGAAGACGCTCGCCTACCGCCTCGCGAATGTCGATTTCGAAACCGCCCTCGAAATCTCAGGTATGGCGCTCGCCGTGACCGCGAAGTCCGACGACCGCGCCGAGGGAGTTCGCGCATTCCAGGAGAAGCGCGAGTCGAAGTTCTCGGGCCGGTAGGTAGCGCGGTAGTATCGGCCGCGTCGAACCCGCCGGTGGCAGCTACTGGCGAAGGCGCTTGACCGCGGCGAGCAGACTCACTCGCTGCGTATGCAGGACCGACCCGGCATAGATCCGCCCGGCCAGCCAGACTGCGCCCGCGATCGTGACGAGCATCAGCGCGATCGCGAGCGCGCTCTCGAGTGCAGTTCCGCCGCCGGCAACGATGCGTGCGGGCATCACCAGCGGCGAGGTCAGCGGAAAGATCGAAAGCACGCGCGAAGCGATGGCGTCCGGGTGGTCCGGGACGTAGGTGGCGGCGACAAAGTATCCCAGCATAATCGGGGCGAGAATCGGCGCGGTGGCGCTGGATGCTTCCTCGGGCCGGGTTGCTGTCGCGCCCACGGCCGCATAGATGAAGTTGTAGAGCACCAGGCCGAGCACGAGCCAGGTCACCGCTGCGGCGATCATCGCTCCGCCCGAATCCGGCAGCGACGCACCTTCGACCGCGAATATGGCAACGCCGATGGCGCCGAGGGTGATGCCGATCTGGATCATCGCCAGCGCCATAATGCCCAGCACCTTGCCCGTCAGTAACTGCCACGGAGCGACGACCGCGAGCAGCACTTCCACGACCCGGTTCGACTTCTCCTCGATGACGCCGACCAGCACCCACTGCCCGTACTGGGAGAGCGCTATCAGCAGGATGAACGAGGTGAGGCTAACGATGCCATAGGTGGTGTTATCGTCTTCGAGGTCCGGGGATAGGACATCGACCTCGATCGGCACGGGCTGAATCAGCTGCCGCGCCTCCTCCACGCTGAGGTCCAGCGCCGCCGCTCGCTCGGGGAGGGCCACTTCGAATGCCGCCTGCGCGACAATCGCCTGGAGGACGGGATCTTCGCGGGTTGCGAAGACGATGGTCCCGGCGTCGACGAGAATGGCGTCCAGGTCGTCACGCTCGATTGCTGCATCGAGGTCCGCCTCGGCTCCGAGTTCTACGAGTTCGATCTCTTCGTCGAAAACGACGGCAATTTGGCCCAGCGGCCCGCCAAGCGCGGAGGCGGCCGGGAGAATGCCCAGGCGCGAAGGGCCATCCTCGAAAAAGTCGGGCAACCACTGCGATGCGGAAACGCCGCCGACCACAAGCACGGCGAGGAGCAGCGTCGAGAGCTGGTAGGTGCGCGAACGCATCCGTGACAGCATCTCGCGCTGAGCGACCAGCCAGACGGACCACCAGCTGCTCATGGGCGGACCGCCTCGACGAAAAGTTCGGACAACGACGGTGGCGCAAAGTGGAAGCTCTCCACGGTCCCTGCGGCGCCTGCGGTGCGAAGAATGGCCGCGGGGTCGGCGGACGCGTCCACGCGCAGGCGAACTGAGCGCTCACGCGTTTCGACGACTTCCGCACCGGGGATCGAACGGTGCCAATCGCCGCTGCTCGCGGGACCGCCGACCTCGACGTACCGGTGCGGTGAATTGGCCTTCAGGGTAGCCAGCGCACCGGCGACGACGACCCGGCCATGGTCGATGATGACCACGTCCTCGCAGAGCTCCTCCACGAGGTCCAGCTGGTGGCTCGAGAAAAGCACGCCGGCGCCCCGCTCTGCCTCCTCGCGGATCACGCTGCCCATCGTCAGAACCGCGATCGGGTCGAGGCCCGAAAACGGCTCGTCCAGCACGAGCAGGTCGGATTCGAAGGCGAGCGAGACGGCGAGCTGGACGCGCTGCTGGTTGCCATGGGAGAGCGTGTCGAGGCGCGATTCGGCCCGGTCTTCGAGCCCGAGTCGCGAAAGCCAGCGGTCAGCCTGCTTCCGCGCATCACCGCGCGCCACCCCGTGCAGTGAAGCGAAGTACTCGACCTGCTCGCGCACCTTCATCCGCGGGTAGAGACCGCGAGCTTCCGGCATGTAGCCGAATCGGCGAGTCACCACGCGGTCGATGGGCTGGCCGTTCCAGCGCACCTGGCCGTCGTCCAGCCGCACGAGCCCGAAGATGGAGCGCATCGCTGTCGTCTTCCCGGAGCCGTTCGGGCCAAGGAAGCCGACCATCCGCCCGGGCGCAACCGAGAGCGACGCGCCATCGAGTGCGGTCACGTCCCCGTATCGCTTGGTAATCCGCTCGAACGTCAACATGCATTCAAGCATAGCCGACGACGAATCCGGCCGTGCTGCGATGCCTACGTGGCCAGCTGCTCGGCCTCCCGGAGTGCAGGGCTGAGCAGCCGGAGGAGTTGCCGCCGCTCCGTCGCGATGCCTTCGTCCAATCGAACAGCCACCTGGACCGCCTTCCAGCGCGCCAGGGCAGTCTCATCGATGTCACTCGCGGAGCGATATGCCCGCGTGTAACCCCGGAGAGCTAGCTTGCGGAAAACGGCGATCATCACGCGGACGGTCCGGCCCATCCCCTGGGTTGGCTGCCCTGCGTTGAAGATGACCCACGTCTTGGCGTGGTCGGCAATCGAAGGACCGCGAAGGGCGTTGGGGAAGTCGATGATGAACGCGTCCTTGCCGCTCAGCATGACGTTGCCGGGGTGCAGGTCGAGGTGGCACAGTCGATCGCCATCCGGGGCTGCCTCCAGCACGGCCAGGAGCCGCTCGCGGGCCGCAGCCGGGATGCGGACGCTCTCTTCGAACACGCCCTTTGCGTGGTCCTTGAGCTTTGCCACGGAGTCAGGGGCGGTGCTCTCTCCAAGTTGGACGTGGAGCCTTCCGAAGAGGCTCGCGAGCTGCCAGACTCGCCACGGCTGCGATTCAATGATCGAGAACATGTCCTTGCCATCGATCCGCTCCATCAGCAGCCCGCGGCGGCCCTGGTGCTCCACGAATCCCAGCGGCCTGGGGACAACTATGCCGGCCGCCGCCGCCGCCTCGAGACTCGCAGCCTCGCGCTCAAGCTCCGCCTCGAACTGCGGCTCTCGAGCGAGCTTCACGACGACCCCCGGCTCCCATGCGAAGACCTCTGCCGCCCGACCGCTGCCAAGCCGCTCCAGGGGAGCGGATTCGCCATCCACGACTTCCGTTGCCATTCCTATCCTCCAGGGCCCATCGCTGGCCGCGTCACTGATTGTGACGCCCAGTGCTCGTCCGCCAGCGTGAGGATACCGCTGCGGACACAATCGCGCCGGGATTGGAGCGTTCGCCTCCAACTCAAACATTTGCGTTGCCGCGCGAACCCGTAGAATCCCCGGTTACCAAACCAAGGGGAGCAGAACCATGTCGCTCGAAGGAAAAGTCGCGCTCGTCACCGGCGCCAGCCGGGGCATCGGCGAAGATGTCGCCAAGTATCTCGCGAAGGCCGGGGCCTCCGTCGCCGTCTGTGCGCGCACCGAAGAGGTGAAAGACAAGCGCCTGCCGGGCACCATCCACTCGGTCACCGCCGAGATCGAGAAGGCCGGCGGCAAGGCCCTCGCCGTACGCATGGACATGCGCGAAAACGAGAGCATCGCCGAGGGCGTGAAGAAGACGGTCGACCACTTCGGCCGCCTCGACATTATCGTCAACAACGCCGCCATCCTCGTCCCTGGCACGCTCGAATCGATCCAGGTGCGTCACATCGAACTCATCTGGCAGGTCGACCTGCGCGGCCCGCTGATCCTCATGCGCGAATCGATCCCGCACATGCGCGCAGCTGGCGGCGGACACATCATCAACGTCTCGTCGGTCGCGGGCGTCTTCCCCGGCCCCGGCCCCTACAAGGAGCCGCGCAAGGGCGGCGCGTTCTACGGCATGGTGAAGTCCGGCCTCGAGCGCTTCTCCCAGGGCCTCGCCATGGAGCTCCAGGAGGACAAGATCGCGGTCAACGTGATTTCGCCCCAGGGCCGGATCAAGACGCCGGGTAACCTCTTCGCCCAGAACGACCCGAACAACCCTTCGCTCGAATTTGAAACCGCCGACTTCATGGGCAAGGGCGTCGTCTGGATCTGCGAGCAGCCGCCGACCGACTACACCGGCAACATCCTCTTCGACGAGGACCTCGCGAAGGCGAAGGGCCTCTAGAGTCGCCAGGAAATAGGAAATAGGAGGTAGG
>JBBSKE010000263.1:0-5790 GCA_038256595.1 Tepidiformales bacterium
AACCGGCTCGAGGGCGCGCTCAGCGAGGGCGCCGTGGCCGATTTCGCGACGGCCGGGGCCGCGCATCGGGCGAACTTCGCCGACCGAATAGGGCGGGAAGTTGTAGTGGTGCATGTAGCGCTTCGACTCGTGCGGGGAGAGCGTGTCCAGCTTCTGGGCCATGCTCAGGCCGCCGAGGGTGGCGACCGTGAGGACCTGCGTCTCGCCGCGGGCGAAGAGACCGGTGCCGTGGGTGCGCGGGAGCACGCCGACGTGGATGTCGAGCGGGCGAATCTCGGTGGTCACGCGGCCATCGGCGCGCTTGCCCTCTTCGAGAATGCGCTTACGCATCGCCTTCTTGATGACGGTGTAGAGCGCGTCGGCGATTTCGGCCTTCGTGAACGTCTCGCCGAAATGCCCGGCGAGCTCGATGCGGAGAGCCTTGTTGGCGTCGCTTCGTTCGCTGGCGGCAGTCGCGACGAGTTCGTCCATGCGGTCCTTGAGCAAGTTGCCGACGGCATCGATTGCCGTTGCGTTCTCGGCGGCGGGGACGAAGATCTTCTTCTCTTTGGGCGATTCTTCGGCGATCTGGCGCTGGAGGGCGTTAATCGCTCGGTTCGCTTCCATGGCCACTTCGATGGCTTCGAGGACGGCGTCTTCCGGGCACTCTTTCGCGCCGGCTTCGACCATCACGACGGCCTCATCGGTGCCGGCGACGATGATATCGAGGTCGCCAGCTTCGGCTTCCTGGAAGGTGGGGTTGACGATGAACTCGCCGTTGACGCGGGCCACGCGGACGCTTGAGACCGGGCCGGCGAAGGGGATGTCGCTGATCATCAGGGCGGCGCTGGCGCCGATCGTGATGAGCGTGTCCGGCTGGTTCTCGCGGTCGGCTGAGAGGGTGGTCGCGACCACGTGGACTTCGTTGCGGAAGCCCTTCGGGAACAGCGGACGCAGCGGGCGGTCCGTGAGGCGCATCGCGAGGATGCCATCAGTGGAGGCGCGGCCTTCGCGGCGCGGGAAGCCCCCGGGGATCTTGCCTACGGCGTAGAGCCGCTCTTCGTAGTCCACGGTGAGGGGGAAGAAATCGATCCCCTCACGCCCATCGGCCATGGTGACGGTCACGAGGACGACGGTGTCCCCCTGGCGGACCGTAACGGCTCCACTAGCCTGCTGGGCGAGGATACCGTGCTGAATGGTGAGGGACTTGCCCCCCACTTCGAGTTCGTACGTATGAATCACTATCTTTTGTCTTCCCTGTTCTCAATCTCGATTGGTGCGGCGGGTCATTCCTCAGAATCCGTAACCGCTGGCCGATGGCGTCCCGCTGACTGGGGGACGGCGGCAAAGGAGGCGCTGTCGCCGGGAGTGCTGTGCGCGTAGCAGCTCAAACGCAAACGACCCCCGCTTACTTGCGGAGGCCGAGCCGGGCGATAATTTCGCGGTACCGGTTCACATCGCGATGATTGAGGTAGCGCAGCTGTCGGCGGCGCTGGCCCACAAGCATCAGAAGGCCGCGACGTGTGTGATAGTCGTGCTTGTTCGCCTTGAGGTGCGTGGTGAGGTATTTGATTCGCTCGGTGAGAATGGCAACCTGCACTTCAGAGGAGCCGGTATCTCCCGAATGAGAACCAAAATCGGACATGATTTCAGCTTTGCGCTCTTTCGTCAGCAACCCTGTCTCTTGTTTCCTTTGCCTGTCATGTAGTACGCCCCGAGCGTAGCATAGCAATTCGCGACCGGCAACGCGGCCCGCCACAATCGATGCCCACACGGGCGCTTTCCACAGTCTAGCACGGGAAACCTTATTTAATGAATCCGCTCATGCTGCTTCGCGCTCGCCCTTCGCCGGGCATCCGCGCGGAGTTCGAGCCGTGGTTCAGAAACGTCCATATGAGGGAAGTCGGGCGCATTCCGGGGATCATCGAAACCCGCTCGGCGCGCACGAACGCCGGCACGCACCTCGGGATTTACACCTTTGCCAGCGCCGACGTGGTGCAATCGGCGATGTCTAGCCCCGAAGCGGCCGCCGCACGAGCAACCTGGGCGCGCTGGGAACGGGATCTCGAAGAGCTGCACGTGGAGATGTTCGCGCCGCTCTTCTCGCTGCCGATGTACCGGGCCGTGAACTAAACTGGCTTACGAGGAGTGGCGCTCGTTCTCGGCGAACTGTTCGCGCGAAATCAGTGCGTAGTCGCCGTCCAACAGGGCTTTGACATCGAGACGAAGCCCTGGAAACACCTCACTACGAAGCACTCCAGCATCGTCGGCAGTCAGCAGTTCATACTCGCCGCCTCGCAGTATGAACCAGTCGAGTTCTTGTTCAAGAACCCGCCAGACTACGTACTCTTTCACTCCACTCCGGCGATACGCGTTCTTCTTGGCGTGCATTTCGTAGGAGGTCGAACTCGCGGACACCTCGAAGACCAACTCGGGAGCGCCTTCGAGATATCCATCATCAGAAAGCCGCGATTGGCCATCGACATACCGGAGAGAGACGTCAGGCTGGTATCCGTTGTCGCCATCGAGCCTGACCGTCGCGTCGGAACTCCCGCGGACTTCGGGGTGCGCGTCGCAGTAAATGCCCATCCACTTGGAAACCTGGAAATGTGGTTCACCATGAACGTCCGTCCGCGTTGGTGACGCCAAATAAACCACTCCTTCCACGAGCTCAGCGCGTACACGTTCCGGCATCGCGTGGTAGCGCCGCTCGAACTCTTCCAGCGAGAGCCGATCGCCATTCTCGAGGGGCGGGATGTCGGTGCGGGATGTTGGTCGGGCGGCCATAACGAGCAATTCCTCCGGGCTCACAGCATAGCAAACCGGCGAGGGCCGAAAGTCAGATTGGCGCTGGCGAGTCGTTGGCGGCGAGTTGCTCACGGAGGATGGTTGCAAAATCGCCGGCAAGCAGCGCCGGGACGTTGAGTTGCAGGCCGGGGAAGACTTCGCTGCGGATGATGCCGCCGTCGTCAGGTTCGAGCTCCTCGTAGGCGCCGTTGCGAAGGACGAACCAATCGAGTTCGCCGTCGCGGACGCGCCACACCAGGTACTCCCGCGCGCCGTGTTCGCGGTACATCTCCATCTTCGCGTTCATGTCATACGAGACAGAGCTGGACGCAATCTCGGCGACGAACTCAGGCGCGCCAACCACGTAGCCCTCTTTCGAAAGGGTGGTCTGGCCCTCGACGTAGCGCAGCAGACCGTCGGGCTGCGGTTCGCTGCCGCTATCGAGAATGATGGTGGCGTTATCACCGTGTTCGACGTTTGGGTGGGTGCTTTCGTAGGCCAACAGCCAGCCGATAACCGCTCCATGGGGGCGCGCGTGACGGTTGAAACTCACTGGTGACGCCAAATAGACCACTCCGTTGATAAGTTCGGCGTGAATGGACCCGGGCATCGCCTCGTACCGACGATGGAATTCTTCGCGAGACATATGGTCGCCGTTCTCCAGAATCGGGGGCTCGCCAGGACCGGGCATGCGCATGTCCGCGGGGTATTCGGCCGCCATGTAGACCTGGCCCCCGATGAGCTCAGCCTTCACCGTTTCCGGCATCGCGCGGTAGCGCCGCTCGAACTCTTCGCGCGAGAGCCGGTCACCGTTCTCGAGCGGCGGAATGTCAGTGCGTGTTGCTGGGTGGGCCGTCATGCCAGGTCTCCTCGCCGGCCATGATACCAAAGCCGGAATGGCATCGGGCGACCGGGCGAGGATGCCGTGCCCGATTCGGTGCGTCGGATTCCGCCGCTATCCTGTATCCTCGCTGTCGCAAACTGGCACCAGGAGCTCCTCATGTCCGACCTTCGCGTGGTTATCTCTGGCACTGGCAAGATGGGCACCGTCATCGCCGACGCGGTCGAAGCGGCCGAGGGCCTGGAGGCAGTGGGATTTGTCGACGGGCTGGCGTCGCGCGCCGAGATGAACGGCCTGCCGGTCTACCGCGATGTCGCCGCCTGCATCGCTGACTGCCAGCCGGACGTGTTCATCGACTTCACGAACGCAGCCTGGACGCCGACGCTCGTCGATGCTGCCCTCGCTGCGAAGGTGCGGCTCGTGATCGGCACGACCGGCCTGCCGAACGAGTGGGTCGAGGCGCTGAAGTCGCGGACGGCGGAGGCGAAGGTGGGCTGTGTGTTCGCGTCGAACTACGCGCTCGGAGCGGTGCTCATGATGCAGTTCGCAAAGACTGCGGCGCGCTGGTTCGATGCCGCAGAGATTATTGAGCTGCACCACGACCAGAAAGTGGATTCGCCGAGCGGCACGGCCAAGACCACGGCGGAGTTGATGCGCGGCGCTCGCGACCGCGACTTCTCGCATCGTGACTCGGAGAAGGAGCCGCTGGTTGGCGCGCGCGGGGCCGAATTTGGTGGCGTGGCGATTCACTCGGTGCGGCTGCCGGGATTCATGGCCAGCCAGGAGGTCATATTTGGCAGCCAGGGCCAGACCCTGACGATTCGCCACGACAGCACGCGCGAATCGTACATACCGGGCATCATCCTCGCGACGCGCGAGGTAATGAAGCTGGAGAGCATGGTTGTGGGCCTGGACGTGCTGCTGGGGCTGGGATAGGCAAGCGGCGAGAGAAACAGTGTTCTAGCTCGATAGGGTGACCCGCCGATTAATCCCATCGACGTGCAGGTGAAACCTCGCGAGGATATCCCAGCCGAGGAGGGACGGGAGCGACAGAGTCCTCAACTCGCCCACCAGGATCCGCGTAGTAATGGTCTCCAGCGAGCCGTCGTCGTGCGTGAACGAATAGGTCGCGAGCATTTCCTTGCACAAGGTGCTGCCGCCAATTCCGCGTGCTTGTATCGGATTCGGCCAGGTGGCCGGTTCAAGACTTTCGGGAGTGGCGCCAAGGTACCGGATTGCATCAAGTGCGTGAACAATCGTTCGAGTTGCTCCGGTATCGATGACAAACGGGACGCCTTTGGGTTCGCGTCGAAGGCCCTCCACGTGGACCGTCATCTGGACGAACGGCTGCGGAATGGCGGGATAAAAAATCCCGAGATCACAGAAGCAAGATGTCAGTCTTGGTAGACAGCCACTCAATCATGACGTCCGACGTCGTCAGGCCCATCGCCTCGAGGCTCCGCAACAACGCTATAAGGTCCGCGTCCGCCGCGATCACGTCGTCGTCTTTTGCCGCGACGAACTGATCCGGGTAGCGGACGAGCAACGCCTCGCGGTGCTCAATCCAGAAGTCGCGGACCCTTTTGCCTTCAGCAAACGCTACTCGAGCCTGTTCCGGTGTGATAGCCAAAATTCGATCCTCCTTGCGTCGTGGGGAATCCATCGTGGCTGATTCCAGCTGACCTTCGCAACCGCGCCGCGACGGGATTACCCGTGCGGCGCTTCGTGCGGTTCGAGTTCGTGCACTCGACCGCGCATCACGGCATAGCCTGTCTTCACTGTGGTCACCACGTCCTTGCGGCCATGGATGAGAAGGATGAGACAGAGCACGCTGTAGCCTACTGCGTACCAGACGCGCACCTGTTCGTTCGTGATAAAGAGCTGCGTCGCGAAGAGGATGAAGAGCGCGAGCGCCTCGCCCTTGCCCATGCGCAGGTTCACGAAGACGGCCACGGCGAACGCCGACTGGGCCGCCGTGAGAAAGATCTCCTCGCGCTGGCGGTCGTCGAGCGGGAGGCCGCCGGTCAGCGAGAATTCGCCGGCCGAGAGCATAAACGCGATTGGCAGGGTGCCGATCAGCAGCGTCCACTGGTTCACCTTCGAGGAGATGAGCGCGCCCATGCCCACCGCCGCACGGCCGCGCCAGGCGAGCAGTCCCGCGACCAGCACTTCCGGCGATTCAG
>JBBSKE010000264.1:0-5760 GCA_038256595.1 Tepidiformales bacterium
CCAGCGCTCGACCGGGCAGGGAATCGAACTCACGCTGCTGACGCCATCGACCACGATCAGGCGGTCGCGAGCGCGCACTTCCTTCGCAATCGCTTCGAGCGGGTTGGTCACGCCCGTCGAAGTCTCGTTATGGGTGACGAGCACGGCCTTGATCGTCGGGTCCGCATCGAGGAGGCGGCCGATTTCCAGCGGGTCAGCGGCTTCGCCCCATTCGAGCGCGTATTCGACGACATCCGCGCCGTAGGTCTTCGCGATCGACTTGAGACGGTCGCCGAAGGAGCCAATCGAGACGCCGAGGACGCGGTCGCCCGGGCTGAGGATGTTGACGACGGCGGCTTCGAGGCCACCGGTGCCAGACGTCGAGAAGGAGAGAATGTCGGTGGAGCTGCCGAACACCCAGTTGAGACCATCGGTGACGCGGCGGAGAATCTCTGCGAACTCCGGACCGCGGTGGTTCATCATCTGCATGGCACTGGCGGCCAGTACCTCGTCCGGGACGGGGGTAGGGCCTGGGATGCGAAGGTTCAAGGTGGGGCTCCATTCGTGCTTAATACGAGAGAAATGTGGCATCAATCGTCCGGGCATTCGTGTACGCGGTCAACTCGGAGCATCCTGCGGATTGCATCTTCTATGCGAACCCCGTGTCACTCCGATTCACTTGTTTCGTGCCTCGCAAAGGACCTTCCCGGAGACCTCGCCAGTGACACTGATATCATGCCCGCGTGAACGAACTGCGACTGCTCCCGTCCGTCGATTTGCTGCTGCGAGCGCTGCCCGCTGGCCTCGCCGTCCCACAGGAACAGGCAACCGCAGCCGCCCGTCGCGCGATCGATGCAGCGCGAACGGCCATCCTCGCGGGCGCCGCACCACCTTCGCTCGACGACCTCGTCCGCTCCACCGTCGCTGACCTGGAAACGCGCTTCGAACCGAGCCTTCGCCGCGTTATCAATGCGTCCGGGGTGCTGCTCCAGACGAACCTCGGGCGCGCGCCGCTGAGCGAAGCAGCCCTCGCCGCGATGGCCGCAGTCGGTGGCGGCTACAGCAACCTCGAGTTTCGGCTAGACGCCGGCGAGCGCGGTGGCCGCCACGACCACGCCGGCAAGCTCCTGCGCGAGGTCACCGGCGCCGAAGACGCGATTGTCGTGAATAACAACGCCGCCGCGCTCTTCTTCGTGCTCAGCGCCTTCTGTAGCGGCCGCGAAGTGGTCGTCTCTCGCGGGCAGGCGGTCGAAATTGGCGGCGGCTTCCGCATCCCGGACGTGCTCCGCCAGAGTGGCGCGCGGCTCGTCGAAGTTGGCACGACGAACCGAACTTACGCACGCGACTACCGCGACGCCGCTATGCCGGAGACCGCAGCGATTCTGCGCGTCCACACCTCGAACTTCGAGATCGTCGGCTTTACCGCGACGCCGACGCTGGCCGAGCTTGCCGAAGTCGCTGCCGAGACCGGCTCCCTGCTGATCGACGACCTCGGCTCCGGCTGCCTCGTCGATACCACGCGATTCGGGATGCGGCCCGAACCGACCGTGCGCGAAAGCGTCGAAGGCGGCGCCGATCTCGTGCTGTTCAGCGGCGACAAGCTCCTCGGCGGCCCTCAATGCGGGATTATCGCCGGGAAAGCTGGGCAGATCGCCGAACTGAAGCGCCATCCGCTCGCCCGCGCGCTCCGGGTCGACAAGACGACGGTTGCGGGCCTCGAAGCGACCCTCCTCGCCTATGTGCGCGGCATTGAGGCGACCGAAATCCCGCTCTGGCGGATGGTTTCGGAGCCGCTGGAGGTCATCCATCGGCGCGCGATGGCCTGGATCGAATCGGCGGGCGGCGAATCGGCCGTTATCGCCTCGCGGACGATGGTGGGTGGCGGCGCCCTCCCCGGCGAGGGCGTCCCGACCTGGTGCGCGGCCAGTCGCCCGGCCGACGGTAACGAATCGGCGTTTGCTGCCCGGCTGCGCGGCTGGGCGGTTCCGATTGTCGGGCGAATCGAAGATGGTTCGGTTCTGCTCGACCCCCGCACCGTCGATGTCGCCGATGATGCGGTGATAGCGAAGGCGCTCGCAGCAGTTGCCGAAACCGGATTGTAAAATTAGCTGGTTCGCGCGGCCGCTCGTCCGTATATGCTCAGTGCGTTACGAATTTCACAAAGGGCCGCGCGGCACGTTTCTATGGCACTCGAAATACCAGAAGTCGTCATCAATCGCCTGCCCGTCTATGCCCGGGCACTCGCGGCGCTCGCCGAATCCGGCGAAACCGTCGTCAGTTCGCAGTCGCTCGGTGAGCACCTTGGCGTCACGCCAGCGCAGATTCGCAAGGACCTCAGCTACTTCGGCCGCTTCGGCAAGCAGGGCCGCGGCTATAACGTCCAGGGTCTCCTGCGCACACTGCGCGAGATTCTCGGCCTGGACCGCCAGTGGCGCGTCGCCGTTGTGGGTGTCGGACGTCTTGGCGCCGCGATTGTCGAATATGGCGGCTTCCGGCCGCATGGGTTCACCGTGACCTCCGCCTTCGATGCCGACCCGATGGTGGTTGGCCGCCTGGTTGGTGGTGTCCCAGTTCGCCACTCGGACGAACTCGAAGCCGTCCTGGCGGAGTCGCCGGTGGATATTGGCGTGGTCGCCGTGCCTGCCCATAGCGCGCAGGGCGTGGTTGACCGCCTCGTACAGTCGGGCATTCGCGCGATTCTGAACTACGCGCCCGCCATGGCCCACGTGCCCTCGGATGTGACGATTCGCCAGATCGATCCGGTGCTCGCGATGCAGGGCATGACCTACTACATCAAGGGCGCCGACGGTCCCGGCAAGTAGCAACACCGTCGCTCCGCCAGCCACCAGATCATCAGTAGCGCGACGGCGCACGGAGCGCGTGCGTGACCTGCCGCGCGTCGGCGCTGATGGTCAGCATCACACACAACTCGGTCCAACAGCGACGGATACGTACCGATTAGCCGCCCGGCTGCGGGAACATGCCGACCAGGTTCTCTTCCTCGGTCGGGAGGCTGCGCTTGATGACATCGAGGTGGTCGAGCGCAATCCCGGCGCCAATCGCTACGCATTCGAGCGGGTTGTCGGCGACGTAGCAGGGAACGCCGGTCTCCTGGGTCAGGAGTTCGTCCATGTGGCGAAGGAGCGCGCCGCCGCCGGTGAGGATGATTCCCCGGTCGATAACGTCCGCGGCAAGCTCCGGCGGCGTCTTTTCGAGCACGGCGCGCACAGCGGTGACGATGACGCCGAGACACTCCTGGATCGACTGCGAAACTTCGATGCTGTTCAGCGTGATCGTCTTCGGGAGGCCGCTGAGCTGGTCGCGGCCGCGCACCTGGGTGCTCAAACCCTCGTCGATCGGCAGGGCGGAGCCGATGGCGATCTTGATCTCCTCGGCCGTCTTCTCGCCGATGATGAGGTTGTGGCGCCTTCGAACGTAGGCCATAACGGCCTCATCGATGCGGTCGCCGGCCATGCGGACGGATTCGCTGACGACGATGCCGTAGAGCGAAATCACTGCGGCCTCGGTTCGGCCACCACCGACGTTGACAACCATGTTGCCGCGTGCGGTGCCAATCGGAACTCGCGCGCCGATTGCGGCGGCCAGCGGCTCCGGGACCAGGTGGGCGGGTTTGCGCGCACCAGCCTGCTCGGCAGCATCACGGACGGCGCGCTGCTCGACGCTCGTGACGCCGGCCGGGACGGTGACCATCACCTCGGGTCGAACGATGTTGAATCGCCCGGCGATGACGCCGATGAAGTAGCGCAGCATCGCCTCGGTGGTGAGGTAGTCGGCGATGACACCGTCGCGCATCGGCCGGATGACGCTGATCGAGCCCGGCGTGCGGCCCTGCATGGCGCGCGCTTCGGAACCAACGGCGACAATCGCGTTGTCACGATTATGTCGCGCCACCACCGACGGCTCGTTGACAACGATGCCCTGCCCTTTGACGTAGACAAGAATGTTCGCCGTGCCGAGGTCGATCCCGGCCTTCTTCGACGTGAATAATTCGAAAGCCATTAGTTGCGCTCAATCTCTACGCCGAGTGCGCGCAGCTTTTCGTCGAGGCGTTCGTAGCCTCGGTCCAGGTGGTAGACGTCTTCGATGACGGTCGTCCCCTCGGCCACCAGCGCGCCGAGAAGCACCGCCGCGCCGGCACGCACGTCCAGGGCTCGAACATGGGCGCCATGCAACTCCGCCGGGCCGCTGACGATCGCCGACGAGCCAGTGGTGACGATTTCGGCGCCGAGTTTGCGAAGTTCGCCGACGTAGAGCATGCGGTTGTCGAATACGCGCTCGTGGATGATCGAAACGCCGTGCGCCTGCGTGAGGAGTGCCGCCATTGGCGCGTGGATGTCGGTCGCGAGGCCCGGGTAGGGCAGCGCCTGGAAGCTGACGGCGCGGATGTTTCCTCGCCCGGCGCGCACGTGCAGCGTGCTCCCATCGGCCTCGATCTCGGCTCCGGTGGCCCGGAGCTTCGTAATCACCGCGTCCATAACCGAACTCGGGGCGTCGAGCAGTTCAAGTTCGCCGCCGGTCATGACTGCTGCGATCGCGAACGTGCCGGCTTCGATGCGGTCGGGCATGATCCGCAGTTCGGCGCCGTGCAGCGACTCCACGCCATCGATATCGAGAATCTGCGTGCCGAGGCCCGAGATTTTCGCGCCCATCGCGTTCAGGAGCCTGCCGAGGTCCTGCACTTCTGGCTCGGTCGCGGCGTTGATGATGGTCGAACGGCCCTTCGCGAGGGTGGCCGCCATCATGACATTCTGTGTGCCGGTGACGCTCGGGTAGTCCATGAAAATTCGGCCGCCGTGCAGCCCGTTGGGGGAGCGGAGCACGTAACGCTCGCCCGAACGGTCCACTTCCGCGCCCATCGCCTTGAACCCGAAGAAATGCACGTCGATCGGTCGCTGGCCGATGGCGTCGCCACCGGGAGGCGCTGACGCCGCATAGCCGTGACGCGCGAGGAGTGGCCCGAGGACCTGGAAAGACGCACGGTTCTCGGTGATGAGTTCCGTGGGGACGTCGAGGGTGTGGACGCCGCGGCCGGAGATGGCAAATGCTCCGTCCTCCTGGCGCTCGGCGGATGCACCGAGGCTGCGGAGGAGCGCGCCGAGCGAGTCGGCGTCGCTGATGACCGGGACATTCCGCAGGATGATGGTTTCGTCGGTGAGAAGGCCCGCGCACATCGCCGCGAGGGCTGCGTTCTTCGCTCCAGAGACCTCAACGGACCCCTTGAGCGAGACGCGACCCTCGACGATGTAGCGTGGTCCGCGAGTTCTAATTGTTTTCATGTGCGCCTTGCCAGAATAGGGGTACGCGTTGCCATCCGGCAATCGGCTCCTTGTTTGCTGAACACCCCTGCTCCGGCCTACTCGCTGACCGGTCCCAGAACCTTCCCGAAACCTAACCTACGCGCGCAGGAGCCCCTGAGCCCCGGCGGCGGCGGCGTTCGGAAACGCGCAGACGGATGATCGACCGCTGGAGGGCGGCCGATGCTCGCGCGAGGTCGACATCACGGTCGCCCTGTTCGCGAGCGCGTCGCAGCCGTTCCTCGGCGCGGGCCCGGGCTGCTTCGGCGCGGGCCGTATCGATCTCTTCTGCGGCTTCCGCCTGGTCCGCGAGGATCGTGACACGATCCTTGCGGACTTCCATGAATCCGCCGGCGATGGCGAAGCTCGATTCATCGCCACCCCGCCGGAAGATAAGTTCGCCGAAGTCGAGCGTCGTCATGAGCGCGGCATGATGCGGGAGGATGGTCAGCTGACCCTCGCTCCC
>JBBSKE010000265.1:0-5718 GCA_038256595.1 Tepidiformales bacterium
AGCCGCTGACCGACGAGGTGGACGTCATCGTCATTGGTGGCGGTTTCGGAGGCATGCTTGCGGCTGCCCGGCTGAAGGAAGCGGGCCTTGAAAGCGTGCGCATCGTGGAAAAGGGCGGCGACTTCGGGGGCACCTGGTACTGGAACCGGTACCCGGGCGCACAGTGCGATATCGAGGCGTACATCTACCTCCCGCTGCTCGAAGAAGTGGGCTACATGCCGACCGAACGGTACGCCCGCGCCCCCGAGATCATGAAATACAGCCGGATGATCGGCGAGCACTTCGGCCTCTACGAGCACGCCCTCTTCCAGACGATGGTCACCGAGATGCGCTGGGACGAGAGCAGCTCGCGCTGGATCGTGACCACCGACCGCGGAGATCAGATGCGCGCGCGCTTCGTGGCCATGTCGAACGGCCCGCTCAACCGGCCCAAGCTGCCGGCCATCGAAGGCATCGAGACCTTCAAGGGACACGTGTTTCACACGAGCCGCTGGGACTACGACTACACCGGCGGCGACGCCTACGGAAACCTCGACAAGCTCGGCGATAAGCGAGTAGGAATCATTGGTACCGGCGCGACCGCCGTCCAGGCCATCCCCTTCCTCGGCGCTTCAGCACAGCACCTCTACGTCTTCCAGCGCACGCCTTCGTCGGTCGATGTTCGCGGCAACCGGCCGACAGACCCTGGATGGGCTGCCTCGCTGGAGCCGGGCTGGCAGCAAAAGCGGATGGACAACTTCAACACTCTCGTCAGCGGCGGACGCCAGGAGGAAGACCTTGTCGCAGATGGCTGGACAGACATCTTCCGCAGCCTCCTCGACCTGCCCAAGTTCGATAAGCCCATCCCGCCGGAAGAATTCGCGAAATACATGGAAGTCGCGGACTTCAAGAAGATGGAGCAGGTCCGCGCTCGAGCCCAGGCGCTCGTCGATGACCCGAATGTCGCCGAGTCACTCAAGCCCTATTATCGCCAGTTCTGCAAGCGTCCGACCTTCAACGACGACTACCTCCAGACGTTCAACCGCTCCAACGTCACCCTCGTCGATACGATGGGGCAGGGTGTGGCCCGCATCACGGAGAATGGGGTGGAGTTCGATGGCCAGGAGTACGAACTCGACTGCATCATCTTTGCGACCGGCTTCGAAGTCGGAACGGCTTACACGCGCCGCTCGGGCTATGAAGTCATCGGCCGCAACGGAGTCACGCTGTCCGACAAGTGGGCCGACGGCATGAAGACGCTCCACGGTTTTCAGAGCAACGGTTTCCCGAATTGTTTCTTCATGGGCCTGACCCAGGGCGCGACCACCACGAACTTCACTCACGCGCTCAACGAGCAGAGCCAGCACATCGCGTACATCATCAGCAGAGTGCTGGATTCCGAAGCGGCGACCGTCGAAGTGACGCCGAACGCCGAGGCTGACTGGGTGGAAACCGTTCGGCGCACATCGCGACAGAACCTGCAGTATCAGATTGAGTGCACGCCCGGGTACTACAACAACGAAGGGGACGTGATGCCCGGCGTCGGCTTCACCTCTGGGCAATACGGGGGTGGCCCAATCGAGTTCTTCAAGATGATGAAGGAGTGGCGACAGGAGGGCAGCCTCCCTGGTTGCGAAATGCGATAACTGGCAGGTATCCGAGGAACCTGCCACTTTGCGAGGGTGGTGGCATTTCAGGGGAGTGAGCGCTGTGCGGCTGATAGCCCGGACGGCGCTCTACCCGGACTGAAGGACTCCCTGGCCAGCTTCACGTCCGCCCGCGCCGGCTCCGCCAGTTCGACCTCTCCGGCCGCGGCTGGCAGAACGTAGAAACCGGGACTAACCAGGTCGTTGCCGACAAGGACTGTCGCTGTTCAATGCATCGGCGATCGCAGTCACGAGCTCAGGGGCCAGCCGCAGAGGCTGGCCCCAGTGAGTCAAGCGTTAGCGCTCGCAGTTCGTCTTGGCTTCGGCGATGCAGAGGTCGACGCCGCTACTGCCGTGTGCGGTATCGATCCCGGGTCCTCCGTCCAGGGTGTCTGCGTCGCTGCCTCCGATCATGGTGTCGTTGCCGGCACCAGCCATGATGTTGTCAGTTCCGTCTCCGCCGCTAACGACGTCGTCGCCGTCTTCCGCATAGACGAGGTCATCGCCTGCGCCAGCCTGTACACGGTCGTTGCCGGTGCCGCCGTGGACAATATCGTTGCCAGCGCCAGCTTCGATCTGGTCGTCACCGGTGCCGCCGTCGGCCACGTCGTTGCCCGCACCCAGTTCAATGCGGTCATTGCCTGCGTTACCCGAGACACAGTCGTCGCCGGAACCGCTTTCGATGACATCGTCGCCGCCGTAGCCGATGATCATGTCGCGCTGGTTCGTGCCCTCCAGAGTGTCCTTTCCGGGCGTACCGAGAATCACGTTATCGAAGGTCATGCTGTCGCACTCAGAGGCGGACGGCAGGCGGTTCTTGATCGTGCAGACGAGGTCTTCACCGCCTGTCAGAACGAGGTTCATGCTGTAGCCAAGACCGGGGCTCGCTCCGGCGCTCTGGGTGTGCACGGCGCCGCCATCGAAATGGACGCATGTAATAGTGATGTCGAAGAAGTTGAGGTCGGCCGCCGTCCCTGCAGTCTCGGAGATGACGCGTGTTCCCGGCTCCAGGACGATTCGTCCAGTGGTACCAGCGTCGCCAACGTCGGCCGCGACAGTTGAGTTATCGATCTTGAGGTTGAAGAGCCCCGGGGCGTTGGCAGGCACCACATCCTTACGCACTTCAACAATCGGCCGGGGGACGAGATTGAAGGAGTCCAGCACCGGCGCATTGAAACCGCCGATGCTGAAGGTGCCATTGAAAAGGCTTTCTTCGACACCGCCCTGTGGAAAGCTCTCCTTGTAGGCCGGGCCCACGCTGTCCGCGGTAGCATCCGTTGTCCCGTGTGCAGGCGTTCCGATAGTGAACGCCAGGGCGGAGAGCGTGACGTCAGTCGAATTGATGTTGCTGGTGTGGTTCGCCATGGTTGTCCCGCTGCCCATCAAGAGCGTAGGCGTGATCGGAATGACGCTGTTGTTCAGCGCGTTAGTCGTGAGGCGAAGGGTGTCCCCGACCTTAAATGTCGCGCTTGTGCCGCTGGAATTTTGTAGTTCACGTTCGTCGCCGCCGTCAAGGACCTTGTAGCCAAGGCTCTTGCCCCAGTCCAAGTTCACTTCCACGCTCGGGTCAAACAAGAGATCCTGTTTCATCGTCTCAATGGCGGTGATGGTGGCATTGAAGAGGGTATAGCCAATCGTGACGAGGCCGAGGTCGAAAGTCTGGCCAGTCCAGGGAGTCACGTTCACTGGAATAACCGCGTACTGGTCCTGCCCAGTGGCTGAAATGGTGCCGTCGGCGGTATTAAACGTAGAGGCGGCGGCTACCTCCGGGTTGAAGAAATAGCCTTTGTCGTTGGTGCACCGGTCGTTGGGGTACGTGCTGAGGAACCACGGAAAACCCAGGGGAAGGTCCCTGAAGCAGGTATTCAACTCGCTGGGTTGATCCAGGCCAAAGATTTCGCCTTCCCACCGTTCGTCGATATTGAAGATAGTTCCCTCGATACAGTCGAAGAGACAACCCTTGCCGCTGGCGGCCGCCTGAAACGCGAGGATGCCCTCCAGGGCAACGCGATCGAGGCCGGGAAAGGTCGAGTCGATCCGTGCGTTGGTAGAATCAACAACCATGGATGTTTTGATGTCTACAGCAGCACCCGGGTCGAAGGAGTTGTCAGCGGGGACCGTGAACGTGACGGTCACTGGATAGGTCACGCTCAATGTCCCGTCTTCAAAACCCTCAAGGGCAATCGACATACCGATCTCGCCGCTGACCGAGGCGATTATGGCGGCGCCGAATTCAGCGCACACCTCGATCTCGAGGATGATTTCGCATCCGCCGGTGATGTCGCCAAAAGTGTCCGGTCCCTCGTTCCACGTTTCGTTGAAGAGCGTGAGTTGAGGGGTGAACGCGGCGTTGCCAAACATGTCCTGACCGGTGGTCGAGAGCGTCGCGGACTGCACGATCGTTTTCGTTGCGGGCGCCGCCAACCCGGCCGGCCGGATTGCAATGCCGTTACCCTGGGGAGGGGTAGAGCCAGCGGCCGCAGGAGCCGCACTGGCGGCCATGATCATCGCGAAGAGCGCGACGAGAGCGCCGAGCGCCCAGGGATAGACTGCAAAGGGTCTCGATTTCATGAACAATCTTCTTTCCCGGTAGTAGTCGGGTCGCCCATGCAACGGCAGCCACCGGGGCACAGGCGGTTGTCAATCGGTCCAGCGACGTGGTCAGCGAGAGAATAAACGGGGCCCAGCGTGCCTCCCTCCGAGGTGTGAACGGCTCGGAGCCCAGAAGTACATGGTTTCGGCTGGCACTAAATTCAGGCTCGTACGGTCAATCGCTACCGTGAAGTTACGAAGCGGACACCTGCCCGTCCACCGCCGTTTCACCCCAGTTACGATCTTGTGTTAAGTACGGTGTTTGACCGCCGACTCTATCGCTCGGCCCGCGTCGATGTGCGTGGACCGCTGCGAAAGGCGAGCGGCCACGACCCACATTGGCGCAGCAAAGGTGCGCTACCGGCGAATCATGGTTCCTTTCCTCTCGGGTAGCTGCGACAGGTGAATACACTCTGTCGCCTTTACGTCGCGCACCACATCTTGTCATCGTGTGCGGCTGCCTGGCACAGCGAGCCCCGGTGTCAGAGGTAATTCATATCCGGAGGGGTGGCTCAGTACCGTCCCGCGAGGCCGCAAACACTGGCAGCGATGCGATAGTCGATTGCAGGCACTCCGTGACATTCGCCTCGTCGACGTCCACCAGCACAAGCATCGGAGCGCTGCGCATGGCATCGCGATCATCGGCAACAAGGTAGAAGCAGACGCGAAGACTGTGGGGTCACTCGGTTGAGAGAATCTGCCACTTGCCGACGAACGGAGCGGAGGAGGTCAATCCCGCGAGAGGAAGTTTCGCCTCGTCATTCGCCGGGCGAAGACATCAGACCGGGAGATGGTGCTGGAGTTGAGTGGCGGGGCCGTCGAATGCTTCGAGGGCAAAGAAAAAGCGAACCCGGAATCATCCGGGTTCGCTGGGCCGACGATCTGGCTCCCCGGCAGGGATTCGAACCCCGAACATTTCGGTTAACAGCCGAACGCTCTACCGTTGAGCTACCGAGGAACAACGTCTGTTAGTGTCCCGTACGAGCGGGGAAGGTGCAATATCCGGCGCGGCGACGGACGCGGATTGGCCCGGCCTGGCTCGGAATGTCACGAACTGCTTCGGCTCAGTCACCGTGACCGTCGCAAGGAACTGACTCGCCATGGGGTTTCCTGTTTGCGGAACAGCCTGCGAGCATCCGCCTGCTTTCGGCGCCGCTGCGGTAATATGCGGCCGAGAGGGCGGCTCATCCTCTTCGAATCCTGGCTCCGGGCTCCGCCAGCGCACTGTCGAGCGGGCGAACTCGCGCCACCGAAACGGCCTCGCCGGCCACTACCCAAGCAGGAGACCAACCTTGGCAGAGCTCAAAGATGTCGCAGAACAGTTCGCAAAAGACCTGATGAACCAGAACATTGGTGGCCTGATGATGGCCATGACCCCCGCCGGGATGACCCAGGCGATGTCCCTCCAGGCGCAGCGCCAGGCATCCGGCCAGACCAGCCCGATGACCGGCTTCGAGGTCGTTGTCGGCGAGCAGGTGGGCGATGACCACATGGTCGAGCT